>NZ_JAKJEW010000019.1:0-90603 GCF_022705245.1 Candidatus Skiveiella danica
GGCAGCCCGCGCGCGGTCCAACGGCGTCGAGCTGTGGGCGCTGACCGACCACGACGAGATCGGCGGACAGCACCGCGCGATGGCTGCGGCCAAGGCCGAAGGCATGAAATACCTCACCGGCACCGAAATCTCGGTAAGCTTTGCCGGTCAGACGGTGCACATCGTGGGCCTGGGATTCGATGCCGACAACGCCGCCTTGCGCCAGGGCCTGGCGCGCACCCGCGGCGGACGCGGCGAGCGGGCCCAGGAAATGTCCGACGGGCTGGCCAAGGTGGGCATCCGCGACGCCTACGAGGGGGCGCTGAAGTTCGTCGGGAATCCGGAGCTGATCTCTCGCACCCACTTTGCCCGCTTCCTGGTCGAGACCGGCGTGTGCAAGGACACCAGCGAGGTGTTCCGCAAATTTCTGACCGAAGGCAAGCCCGGCTTCGTTCCGCATCGCTGGGCCAACCTTCGTGACGCGGTCACCTGGATCAGCGACGCCGGCGGCCTGGCGGTCATCGCGCACCCGGCGCGCTATGGCTTCACGCCCAACGAAGAGTATGCGCTGTTCACCGAGTTCATCGCCCATGGCGGACGCGGGGTCGAGGTGGTCACTGGCAGTCATTCCTCGCAGGAAGCGGTGACGTACGCCGGCATGGCGCGGGAGTTCGGTCTGGCCGCCTCGCGCGGCAGCGACTTCCACAGCCCGGATGAAAGCCGCATCGACCTGGGCGCGCTGCCCAGCCTGCCCGCGGAACTCACGCCGGTCTGGGATCTGCTGGCGGACCGCATCCAGTGAGCGTCGGGCGAGTCGGGCAAAGCGCCGGCCTACGCCAGGCTGCGCCGCGGCGCTCGGCAACTTAAACTCACCCCATGGCCCAGCATTTCAGCGTCCATCCGGACAACCCCCAGATTCGCCTGCTCAAGCAGGCCACGGCCCTGCTTGATCGAGGCGGCATCGTGGCCGTTCCGACCGACTCAAGCTACGCACTGGCCTGCCACCTCGACGACAAGGCGGCGGCCGACCAGCTGCGGCGCATCCGCGGCGTCGACGAGAAACACCACCTGACCCTGCTGTGCCGCGACCTGCGCGAGCTGGCCAACTACGCCATCGTGGACAACCAGCAGTTTCGCCTGCTCAAGCAGGCCACGCCCGGCCCCTTTACCTTCATTCTCGAAGCCACCAAGGAAGTGCCCCGGCGCCTCAGCCACCCCCAGCGCAAGACCATCGGGCTGCGCGTGCCCGAGCACAAGGTGCTCCAGGAACTGCTGGCCCTGCACGGGGCCCCGTTGCTGGCCACCACCCTGATCCCGCCCGGCGAAACCGAGCCGCTCAACGACGCGGAAATGATCCTTGAGCACTTTGCCCACGGCATTGCGGCGGTGATCGACGCCGGCGCCTGCCCCTCCCAGCCGACCACCGTGGTGGACATGACCGGTGGAGATATCACCGTCGTGCGCCAGGGACGCGGCGACCCGGCCATCCTGGGCCTATAGAAAAACCCTGTCTGAGACAATCGACCCGTGGACCCAACCGAACTGATCCAGACCGTCCTGACCTACGCCCTGCCCGTGCTCTTTGCGATCACGGTGCACGAGGCCGCGCACGGCTATGCGGCCCGCCACTTCGGCGACAACACGGCGGCGATGATGGGGCGCATCACGCTCAACCCGCTCAAGCACATCGATCCGGTGGGCACCATCCTGATGCCGCTGCTGCTGTACTTCGCCACTTCGGGAGCGTTCCTGTTCGGCTATGCCAAGCCGGTGCCCGTGCGTTTCGGCAATCTGCGCAACCCCAAGCGCGACATGATCTGGGTCGCGCTGGCGGGACCGGGGGTCAACCTCCTGCAGGCCATGGGCTGGATGGTGTTGCTCTACCTTCTGGCCGCCATCGGGATCAACGAGCCCTTCTTCGTCAAGATGTGTCAGGGCGGCGTCCTGGTCAATATCGTGATGTTCGTCTTCAACCTGTTTCCGCTGCCGCCGCTGGACGGAGGTCGCATCCTGGTCGGACTGCTTCCCTACAAGCAAGCCATGCTGGTCTCGCGTGTCGAGCCCTGGGGCTTCTTCATCGTCATGGCCTTGGTGGTGTCCGGCGTGGTCAGTGCCCTCTGGATGCAGCCCCTGATGGGCCTGACCCTGGGGTTCATCAAACTCGTGCTCACGCCGCTGCGCATGCTGCTTCTCTAATGCCTGCTCCCATGACATCCCTGCGCGTCCTCACCGGCATCACCACCACCGGCACCCCCCACCTGGGCAACTACGTCGGCGCCATCCGCCCCGCCGTGGCGGCAAGCCTGAATGCCGGCACCGAGAGCTTCTACTTCCTGGCCGACTACCACGCGCTGATCAAGTGCGAAGACCCGTTGCGCATCCAGCGCTCGACGCTGGAGATCGCCGCCAGCTGGCTGGCTGCCGGCCTGAATCCGGAGAAGGTCTTCTTCTACCGTCAGTCCGATATCCCCGAGATCCCCGAGCTGACCTGGCTGCTGACCTGCGTCACGGGCAAGGGCCTGCTCAACCGTGCCCATGCCTACAAGGCGGCCGTCGACAAGAACACCGCAGCCGGAACCGACCCCGACAGCGACGTCACCGCCGGCCTGTTCATGTACCCGGTGCTGATGGCGGCCGACATCCTGATGTTCAAGTCGCACAAGATCCCGGTGGGGCGCGACCAGATCCAGCACATCGAGATGGCGCGCGACATGGCTTCGAGCTTCAACCACCTCTACGGCGAGCATTTCGTGCTGCCCGAGGCGGCCATTGAGGAATCCGTGGCCACGCTGCCCGGCCTGGACGGGCGCAAGATGAGCAAGAGCTATGACAACGCGATTCCGCTGTTCGCGCCGCGCGAGCAGCTGCGCAAGCTCATCATGGGCATCGTCACCGACTCGCGCGCGCCAGGTGAACCCAAGGAGACTGAAGGCTCAGCCCTGTTCCAGATCTACCAGGCCTTCGCCAGCGCCGAGGAAACGGCCTCGCTGCGCAGCGCCTACGCCGCGGGCATCGGCTGGGGCGACGCCAAGCAGATGCTGTTCGAGCGCATCGAGCGCGAAGTCGCACCGATGCGTGAGCGCTACGAGGCCCTGATCGCCCACCCCGACCGCATCGAGGCCACCCTGATCGCCGGCGCCGAGAAGGCGCGCCAGCTCTCTGCGCCTTTCATACGGGAACTGCGCCAGGCGGTCGGTTTGCGTGCGCTGAACCAGCAAGCGGGTGTGCGCGCGGCGCGCGCTGACAAGACGGCGCTGCCTGCCTTCAAGCAATACCGCGAGAAGGACGGCCAGTTCTATTTCAAGCTGGTCGATCCGAAGGGAGCCGTGCTGCTGCAGAGCACCGGCTACGCATCGCCGCGCGATGCGGGCCAGGCGATTGCCCGGCTTCAGGGCGAAGGCCCGGCCGCGCTGACCGCGCTCGCGCCGAACCTGGCACCCGTGCATGGCGTCACATCCGCCGACATCGAACAGGCCCTGCAGGCCCTGCTCGACGCCGCCGACGCCTGACGAGACCCAACCGCTTTCCATCGAGACAGGAGACCTGCGATGACGTTCTATGTGATCGACGACCATCCGTTGATGCGTGAAGCCATGGTCATGCTGCTGCGCCGGCTGCGGCCTGGCGCCGAGGTGGTGGAGGTCTCGCACCTGGGCAAGTTCGCAGCGGCCGTGAAGGCGCATGGTGAGCCGGATCTGATCTGCCTCGACCTGAAGCTGCCCGACACGCTGGGCGTATCCGGCATCCGCGAAGTGCGCGCCGGGTATCCGCACACGCCCTTGGCCGTCATCTCCTCGGAACTCGCCGCCCACAGCGAAGACCCGTGCATCGAGGCAGGTGCCGACATCTACATTGAGAAATCAGCCGGCGCCACCGAGATCAGCGCAGCCCTCAAGACCCTGCTCACCGACGAGAGCGAGCTGGACCAGGAGGAAGTCGACGGAACGCAGACCAAGCTCTCCAAGCGGCAGAAGCAGCTGATCCTCATGCTCGACCAGGGCCTGAGCAACCGCGATATCGCCGAAAAGCTCGGCATCAGCGAGCACACGGTGAAGGTTCACCTCTGGCGCCTGTTCAAGCGCATCGGGGTCAACAGCCGCACCCAGATGCTGCACTACGCGCGGGTCAACGGCTTGCTGATCAACTGACGGCCCGGATTCTGCGGGATCGTGCCGGTCCGACGCCCGGCCCGCTGGGCCAACAGGTCGTCCGGTCTATTTCAGGACGTCCTGCAGGAAACCGGCGACCACCTGGCGGGCCGCTGGCAGATTCAGCAGGGTGTGCGGTGCCCCCGGGATCAGCACGATGCTCGCCTTCGGGTGATCCTTGAAGGCCGCGGCGCAATGGCCCACGGCCGCGGGCTGGCCCAGCCAGGCATTGGAACGCGAGAAGAAGGGATCCGTCGCGCTGATCACGTTCAACACCGGCTGCTCGGTCCGCACCGCGGTGCGGTGGGACTCCACGAAGTAGTTGTCCTCGCAACTCCACGAGAAAATCATGCGTGCGGCAAAGGCGTCTCCGGCGTAGCGGGCCACCGCGGTGGCGCCTTCGCTGGTGCCGGCCAGCACCATGCGGCGCGGATCGGCCCAGGGAGCATCCTTGAGGGCCTGCACTGCCAACGTGATTTCCGACCCACGCAGCGCATGGATCTTTTCGTAGAAGTCCTTGCCGACCGGCGAGGTGTAGGTCACCCGCGCCGGAAGGGCAAACGAGTCGGGTGCGAAGCTGGCGATGCCCATCGTCGCCAGCCATTGTTGCCACTCGCCGATCGCCTTCAGGCCCAGTCCGGACGAGCCATGCAGGAAGACCACCACCGGCACCCGGGCCCGCATCTCGCGGGGCGCGTCCTTGAAGGCCCCGGTGAACACGGCGCCACCCGTTGCCGCCGCCGGCAGCACCAGTGCCCCGTTTGCAATCGCCGCGCGGGTCGATTCCGGCGTATGTACGATGGCCTGGCCCTTGATCTCGCCTTGCGGCGCAGGGGCCTGACACCAGGCCTGAGTGGCGGCAAGCAACAAGGCAATCGACAACGTGGCTTTCATGGGACGCTCCTTCCTGGGTGCAATGGCCCGGGCATCTTGGTGGTCAATAAGAAAGCCCCGAGCTAACCATCGGGTAGCAGCGGGGCTTTGCATTGGCGGGAGAGTGTCTTTCATATCTTCATCTGCAACCCGCATGGATGCTAGGCTTTATGATATAGAAAATCCACAATACCCCCAATAATACCCCCTCTGAGATTTCAGGTGATCGGGCCAAGTATCGTGCAGCCATCGCAGTTCAGTTGCTCACACCAACATATTTCACCATGTCGCACAGAGGCAACGAAGCTCCCGGGCGCGTTCCGGCAAAGGAACAGCAGGGTTTGAGACTCCATCCATGCCGGCTGTCTGGTCGCGCTCATATCGCCAACGCCTTCAACAAGGCATCGCGGGCATCCAAGTAATAGTGAATGGTGATCTTGGCCGCTAGGTCGTCCGGCAGGTCGTTTAACTGGCGCCGGCTACTGATCGGCATGAGGATGCTGGCGGCGCCCTTCTCGATGGCGGTTTCGACGACAGCGACGGGATTGAAGATCGTTTCGAGGGAGCCACCCAGGTTCAGGCCGCCAGAAACGGCAAGACCTCCCTTGATGCTCTTTTGCAGGAGTGACGAGCAAAGCGCCAGCAGCACGCCGACGCCGACGGCCGAGCCGCTCTTTGCGGCATCGAAGGCCCGCAGTTGAACCGAGAACTCGTGCTGGCGCGGCTCGCGGTCGCCAACCAGCTCCTTCGCGCGGGCATAGAGGTTCTGCTCGGCGCAGCGCACGCTTTCCCGGAACGGTGGCGGGGCCGGCTGGTTCAAGATCTTCACGCCGCTGCCCGGACCTTCGGTGATGTCCACCTGGTACAGCCCCGGATTTTCGTCGCCACCACCGGCTGAAATCACCCAGATCTGCCCGGGCGGCAAAGGGTCGCTGCCGATGCTGTTCTCACTGAAAAGCTCGGGGGTGGCTACAAACTTCTCCACCCCGTCTTCACCCATCGAGTAACTGAACTGTGTATTTCGAAACTCGGCAGAGCCGATGCGCTTTTGCTGTTCCTTGACGCGCCGACGGCATTCCAACGCCAAACGAAGCGCCCATTCCAGAACCTCGTCGGAAACCGGGATCTCCGGATTTGGTGACACCAGCTTGATGAGCCCGCTGACTGTCTTCTGCACGCCCGTCGTATCACGTCCGCTCAGGGCACCACCCAGGTGAATGCGGCCCTGGAATATGTTCTGCCGGCTCTGGCGCCGCAACTGATTCCAGCATTCAGACAGAAAGTCGCTGACCAGACCGAAGTGATTGGTCAACAGGTCCCGGTTGACCTTTGGCAAATCCCAGCCCGGAAGGTAGGCGTGAATGCGGTCCATGAAGGCTGTGTCATCGCGCATCTCTGGCGGCAGCGGCCCAAACAGATGGCCGACGCGCTGCTGGTGCTGCACGTCCACATCAAAGTTACCCACCATCACCACACCGCCGTCTGCGCGAATGCTCTCTTTGCCACGACTGAACTCGCCGGACTCCATGTAGCCCTTCATGATGTTCACGCCATCCTTCTGGTCGAAGGAGACGCCGGAGATTTCATCGAAGCAAACCACGTCGTATTGGCAGACCAGGCCGCGTTGACCGTTTTGGTTATTGACGAACATGCGCGCCACCGTCGCCTTGCCGCCCGAGATCAGGTGGGCATAAGGCGAGACCTGCTGGAACAGGTGGCTTTTCCCCGTGCCACGCGGCCCTAGCTCCACCAGGTTGTAGTTGCGCTCGACGAACGGCACCATGCGAAGCAACATCATGTCCCGGGCCCGGGGGGTCAGTTGCGCCGGCTCCATGCCGATGCTGCGGATCAGGAAGTCCTTCCATTCCTCCGTCGCAAAGGCTTCTCGCCCTCGATAAAGTGCGGGAAGCACTTCACGCTTGGAGAGTTGAATCTCTCGCAGTGAATCGATGCCGAAGGGGCGGCCGTTCTTCTCCTGGGCGATGGTCGGGTCGTAGGCCAGTTCGACTTCTGCATAGAAGCCGCCTGTGAGCATGCGCTCGTTGCCGTGGACCATCGCTTCGCTGATGCGCACGTCCTTCAATTGAAGGCTGGGCAAGGAGGCCACGAAGGAGTCAGATCCGGCATCGAGTCGGGCCGTGATGATGTCGATCAGCTTCACGTGCCCTTTTTCCTTGGCGCGCGCCTTGAAAAGCTCATGCTCACCGGCGCGGATGGTCTTTTCCCCGAGCTGGCGTTCCACGATCTTGAGGCCCTCGGCGATTTCCTCCTCATCTACAGAAGCGCAATAGCGGCCCAGAAGAAACTCCGCCACATAGGTTGGCACGGGGTATTGCCCCTTGAATTTGCGCACCAAGTCCTTGCGTACCACGTAGCCTTCAAAGGCCTTGGTCGCAATCGTATCGATGGGGTCCAGTTGTTGGCTCATAAACTCATTGTCCCAATGTTGTGGGCAGCGAATGAATCACCTGCCCCGAAGAGTCCAGCAAGACTATCTCTGCTTCTTTGCCGATGTCCGCGTCGTCTTCAAGAAACACTGTCACCCTGCCGTCCGGATTGGTCTCGCGTGCATGTTTATCGGTCAGCAGTGAGGATTTGGGGTCGGCGTGACTGGTGCGAACATCTACACGCACGCCAACACTTTGACCGCCAATCGAGACCCGGCATTTCGCACCTGTCCACTTCGCGTCCAGTAGCCGAGCGGATCCTCCCGCGGGCTGCGTGGCCTTCACCCGAAGTATGGGGGTCACCATTTCCTGCAACGACACGCCTCCGTGCGAATACTCAATGCCGGCGCGAAAGCTCCCCGCGCCGGGAGGGCTGGCCATCATCACGGTGGGGTTCCAGTGCCACTTGTATGCCAGGGCATCGGTCTGGGCCTCGGCCTTCAAAGCGGCGCAGCGGCTCCATCGGGTTTCCGTCAGAACCGCCTTCAGCTCAACCTTCGGCAAGCCGTTGGGCACCAGCAGCCAGCCGTGATCAGTCACCACCACCACCTCTGTCCAGCCAGCTTTGAGCAGTGCGCCAATCCTGCTTACCAGGTCGCGGACCTCCGTTTCAACGCTGCGCGCCAGCTTCCACCCCTCGGTGTGCCCTCGCTTGTCGAGTGCACCTGCTTCTGTCCAGGCTGACCCCAACGGGTCGCCGGTCTCGTCCGGGCCAAGAAACTGCCAGCCACGTTCCTTCAAGGCGGTCACAAAACGATCCTGCGTCAGGAGTTGGCCTGTGGAGACCAGCCGCGCAGCGAACTCATCGCTGGCGTCACCCCCTTGCACAAGGTCGGCGATAGGCGACGCGGCAGGCTTGGCGGTGGCCGTGACCGACGGAATAGCCGACCAATCCCAGTCTTGAGTTGATTCGATACCAGTCGACCCAAGCCTATCAGCCAACTGCTGGGCTACATCCATCCTCAGACCATCCGCGAATACGACGAGTCGCCCCGCCGCCGCCTCAATCGGTTTAGCTCTCTTGGCAACCGACTGGCCACTGGAATGAATCAGTTGTTGCAGGTGCCGGGCGGTAGTTTCCAACCACGGCAGATAGATAGCCCTTAGCACCCCCAACACCGCACCGTGATGCTCTGGTGAGCCGCAGGCTGCCAAGGTGTCCAGCGCGGCAGCATCCACGCGCCAGCCCTCGCTCGCATACAGGTCGGCAAAGGCATCGGGAGTCGGCGCACCTGGCGTGGTCTGGCATAACGTGGCAAGTTGCGCCAATGGCTTGAGCGCCGTCGCCAGCGGGCTGAGGCCGAGCTTCTGCCACGGGTGACTTCGCCGGTCGCCGTGTTGCTTTTCCAGCGACATGACCCCGCGTATCACCTCGTCCTGCGGTCGGTCAACCAGTGACTCCAGCGCCTGCTGCAAGGCCCTCTCTTCACTCTCGTTGACGCTCGGCCAGACCTCGGCCGAATCAAACATGCCAGGTGCTTTGGGTGCCGCCCGTTTCAGCCATTCCACGATGCCAGGGTAATTCACCGGCGCCTCAACAAAGCGCTGCCAGACCTTGCTCCAGTGATTCATCCGCGCGGCGAGCAAGCCAGCAGCCCTGAGCGGGCCATCCTTAACCGGATCGAACCCGGACTCGGCTTTGCACTGTTGACAGAATGCCTTCCACTCGGCATCTGAGCGGCGCTGCTTGAAGACCTCGGGTTCGCTGAGCCAGCGCAGGAGCAAACCGGTCGCATCCGGCGCCACCAACCCGTTGAAGAACTCTGAGTCCAGCCGCCGGCCCTGCAGTTGCGTGACCGGTTCCGACAGCAGCGATGGCAAAGCTCCCGCCAGCGCGTCGAGCGTCGCCTGATCCTTGGCAACGTCAAGATCGAGACCGCCGTGCCTGGAAACCAGAAAGCCATACGGCGTCCATTCCTTGCCATTCACATGAAGCCACATTGCCCCGCGATATTGCAGTTCTACAAGTGCGGCCAGTTCCTGCGTGCAATCCTCTGCGGCCCGCAACTGCTCGCGGCTGATGCCCGGCAGGTAGAACACCGGTGTGGTACCAGCCAGCGGCGCGCTATCCACCAGCCGCGCTTCGATGCACCGCAGCCAAAGTGCCGGGCCCGTGCGATCTTCGGGAGCGTAACCACCCAGGATGAATAGCTCCGGCAGCAAGGCCTGCATGGACGGCATGACGCTTTCCCACTGCCGATCCGGGTCAGTCCACAGCACCACACAAGGCGCAACCTGATCGCCAGCGGCGTAGGATTGCGTAGCCGTCCGCAGGGTCGCCACAAGGCGCTGGGCGAGCGTTTCACTCATGCTTTTTTTACTCCGGCCGGTTGACTATCACGGCGGACTTTTAACTTCTCCTTCGCCATTTTTTCCAATCGACTGGCAGTCTTGGCAACGAGGTCCAATGAAACGCTGGTTGGCACTGGATCGTTACCGAGGTGCCGGGAAACATAACGTGCACTGCCGCCAACCAATCCAAACCGGGAGGATACGATGAAGGCTGTTGCCTCAGCTTCGATTTCCACTGTGTGATGACTCAATTCACAACGGCTCGGCCACCAATGGTCCTTGTCGCTACCTAGATGGCCGAGGTAGATGTGAGCCAACTCGTGGCACAGCACGCCGAACCTACTTGGCTCATCAAGTACATCGTGAATCGCAATGCGCATCTTCCAATTGCCCTGCTCTCTGGCAACGGTTGCAAAACCTGCGTTCGTCGAAGACAGGGTTTTGAAGGTCACAAGAATCTTGTCGTGCAACTCTGCGTTCTCAACCAAGCGCGCCAGTAATTCGGATCGCCACTCACCTTTAAACTTTGCGAACTCCGTAATCTCCTTGGGCGGTGGCTTGCCTTCAGTTTGATCCAAGTCATACACCAGCATCACCGGGTGTTTCGGCGCGAGGATCAGCATGGGACGTGCATCTTCCTTCAACGTGCGCTCAAAACGTTTTCCCCAGTCAGTTGATGTTGCATAAAAACTGCATGATGGATTTTGTATCCGCACCAGCATGTTGTTGAACGGTGCGTAATCGCGGAACGCACCCATGAAGCTGACCATATCCTGGAACTCTGCGCTGCCTCGATAGGAATTACTCATTTGCAGCAGTGAATCGATCGAGGATGCAATCTCCTTTTTTGGCGCGCCCTCACCACGCAAGGCCTCCAGCAGATCGTCTGACGCCCGCATCGACTCGCAATATGTACGCTGCCCCCCTGTCTGTGCTTTGTCTTTCGCTAGTTCTTCCAGTATTGGTAGCAGGTCCCAGCGCGCCAGCAAACCGGCCTTCGTCTCTATTTCAGCCAACAATTCCCACGCGGACGGCTGCCGACCCGCTCGCAACATAGCCAGCACTAGCGCTCTCACCTGTTCGGCATGATTCGACTGAAGCAGTAGCTCTTGCTGAACTGGTTGCGTTGGATTCACGCCTTGGCCCTCTTCTTAAAATCGTTGCTGTAATGGCAGTCGTTCCAGCGGTTGCCGTCCGGTTCCTTGCCCACGCCGGCAAAGTCCTGCGTTGCTTCGTCCCAGCCCCAGAACCACGGGAACTCGGCCTTGGCGCGCACGGGCTCCTTGCCGCGATCTTTCTCCCACTTGATGTTCGGCTTGCTGCGCAAGAGGCCGGCGCCTTTCTTGCCGCCAGGGATGTCCTGGGCGAGGAAGGGGCGGATGTTCAGGCGCACGCCGTCGTTGAGGTCGGGGTGCCAGCCGATGGCCTGGCGGGCGAGCGGCTTCCAGCGGACGAAGAGATCAAACGGCGGTTCGCCTTCAAGGATCAGCTTGAGGCGGGCCTGCAAGGTCTTGGCTGCCGCCAGTCTGGCGTCGCTGCCAGCCTCGCCGGCGTCCACGGCAGCCTGCTGCCGGCGGATCCAGTCGCCGAGGTGGGCGTAAGTGAGTTTCTCCAGTTTGGCGTGATCGAGCTTGTGACAATTCACCAGCGCGCTGAAGCCGCTCTTGTGGCCGTCCCAGATATGCCAGATGAAGGGGCGATGGTGGAACAGCACGCAGTGCTGCTCGAAGAACTCATCGCGCAACCAGTCTTCCAGCGTTTCGGACTTGCTGTTTTTGCCGGGTTTGCCCATGGGTCCGGCGCCCGCCAGCAGCGCGCTGGGGTCAAAATTGCCCAGCGCCTGCACCAGCAGCAAGCGCAGCCGCTCGGCGGCGGGTGCTTCGCCCTTGGTGGCGGAGAGGCAGACGATGCCGTCTTCATCGGCCAGTGGTTCCAGCCCATCAGGATCTAGAGCCGGGCAATCGGGGAAGCTGGAACCGGTTTGGCGCGGCCATTGGTAGCCGAGCAAGCGGGCGACGGCGGCGTGCAAGGGTTGGTCTGATTCGCTGGGGTGGCCGTTGAACAGCCATTGCGTCGGGTCACTGGAAAACGGCTTCGGCAATCCGTGCGGATATTCTTCCGCCGCCACCTTCTGCCAGTGGGTGAGGTCGAAGGGGACTTTGACAAACGTACCTGTCGCAGCGTCAAGACGCTGGGTAAGCTTTCGAAGCTCGACGTTAAAGTCGGGTGACGAACAAAAACACCAGATTGCGGGCAGGTATTCCGTTGACTTAGGCACTATGGCGACGGTCATCTTGTCATGCTTGAACCCGCAAGTAAGGGAGGCGGTGTCGCTCTTTATCCGACCCAAGAGAACGCAACGCTTGCCCCAAGCCGCCTGGCCTTGAATGCGCGCAACTCCAGACTGAGCAAGATAGCCTTGTCCCTCTTCCCACCTTACAAGGTACTGAAAGCCGTCGTATGAGGTTAGCCCACCCGGCGATACTTGCAGCGGTTCCCAGGTTGGACTTTTGGAGTGAACCTCCCAGAAGCAGACCAGGTGGCGATCCTTATCACCAGTGGACATCCCTTCCGCGCAAGCCGCGAAGTCGGCCAATAGAGATCCGCGACTTAGGGTCTCCAACGTAATGACAGAGTCTGGATTCCCAAGTTGGGCCAGTTGACCAATCACAGCCGGGGTGAGAGCCAATAGCGAGTCTGCCTTTGCGGCTGGGCTTGCTGAAGGTGACACGTCAAAGCCAGCGAACGATTGTCCCGCCAATGGTCTTGCGCCGCCCAAAATTATCAACGCAATATTGAAATCCCACATGGGCGTTTGAAAGCTCTTCGGACCGAGGCGGCTAATCGCACGCCAAGAACTCTCTTTAAGCAGTTTCTGCCGGAGTTGCTTATAGCTTCCCAGGAAGAGCCAATTTTGCGGGGTAACTAGAGCGCTGGTTCCGCTGGGCCCGCAGAAATCAAGACAGCGCTCAACAAAACATGTCGATAAATCCTGTTTGGCTTCGGGATATGAATCCTCGCAATATCTGGCGAGACCTTCATCCTGCTTGCCGCGTCCGAGATAGGGCACGTTGGTCGCCACGAGCGTGAACCGCCCAGCGAGAATTTCCGCAGCCTTAGAAATTCCGCGAGCAGTCACGGCCATTTCATGCGCAGTATCGTCGTTGGTCTCCTGCGCCAGCGCCTTTTCCAGCAGCGGCTGAAGTTCATGGAACCCCGCATCCACCAAGTCGGCGCTGGCGAGACGGGGGTTGATCAGGCTGCCGAGCACCGGCGCGTCCTTGAACAGCATGTAGAGCTTGGCCATGCCGCGCTGCAGCCGGTCGTTGTCGCCAGCCAGAGCCAGCCAGTCGGCCTGCTTCGCATTCGGCGCGAGCCCAGAACAGGCGAGGTGCATCGGCGGCAACGTGCAGTGGCCGACCTGCCGCCACGCCGCCAGCGCCAGGTTGAACGCGGCGATCTGGGTACAGCGTGGGTCGATCTCCAGGCCGAACAGGTTGTCGCGAATCACCGCCGCCACGGCATCTGCGGCGTCCAGTGACTCCTCGGCAAGGCGCAAGGCAACCAGTCGCTCGAACATCGCCACAACGAAATGGCCGCTGCCCATGCAGGGGTCGAGGCAGGTGAGTTCTTGCGCGGTCTTGGGCCAGCCGTCGAAGGTGCCGGCGGCGGGGGTCCATTTGCCCTCCGCGCCTTGGATGAAACGAAGGTATTTCCATGGGCAGCCGGGTAGTGCGACGGCATTACGGAGTTCATCTTCGCTCTGTGCGGTTTCGGCCAGTGTGGGATTCGCCGCCAACACCTTGCCCGCGTGCCAGGCACCGAGGGTGTTGTCGAGCAGAAAATCCACCATGTAGTCTTCGGTGAACAACTGCGTGACGGCGGGCAGTTCGTCGGCGCCGATCTTGTTGCCGGCGGCGTTGACCGCGTCTTTCTTCTCCGCCTGCCAGAACTGGTAGCACCAGCCGAGGCTGTCGGTGGCGGTGAATACCTCGACGGGCAAACCGGTGACCAGCGCGATGAGCGACTGGCGGTCATTGACCGACAACTCCACCGCACCCGCCGGGTCGTCGGCACGGAAGATTTCTGGGAGCTCCTTGGCGGCAAAGCGGGCGGCCACGGCCCAGGCGTCTTTCAAGCCCTGCGCGGGTGCGAGTTCTTCGCAATCGTCCAGCGCCACGGCCACACCGTGCTCGGGCGAGATCAGCAGGTTGTTTTCCAGTAGATAGCGGGCAAACAGCAGCCGGTGCCACTGGTCGTAGGCGAGCTTTTCGGCGAGGTGCTTGATTTCGTAGGCGCCCGGCCTCTGGCGGCTCTCGCCATCGCCCAATTGCCGCGCCTGGGCGCGCAGTTGGCGGCGCAGGCTGCGCTGCGCTTCATTCATGTGCGGGTAGGGGTCGGGCTCATGCACGGCCAAGGCTTCAAGCGCGTGGCGGGCGCCGGCCTCGGCAAGGTTGCGCGCCTGTTGGACAGCCTTTTCCAGCTGCCGGCGCAAGGAGGTGGGCAGGCTGCTCACAGGATCACCGGACCGTCTTTGAGTTTGTCTTCGACCTGAAGGCGCACGCCGGCGAGCCACTGGTCGAGTTCAACGGTGGTCTTGATGATGGCGCCCGGTAGCGCGACGCGAACAGCTTCGGGAGTGGCCAGTTTGGCGGCTTCTTCGAGCGCGCGGGCAAAACGCTGCGGGACAGCGTCGAGCAGATTGCGCCGGTCGGTCAGGGTGCGTGCGCGCAGGGCCGCGAGGATTTCGTCTTCGGTGCCGATCGCTGCCTTGGGCGGCGGGGTAAGTTGGCAGGCCGCGACGATGGCGGTGCGCTGTTCGTCGGTACGGCCGTTCCAGACGGGCGAGGAGGCGAGTTTGGTATCGCCCGCCTGGAAAGCGGTGGCGAGGTCGTCCTGTAATTTGCCAAGCGCATTGCGTAGCGCGGTGGTGAGTTGCTTAGTCAGCTCGGGCACCGGGTCTGGTTCGGCCAGCAGGCTGCGGCCGGCAGTGATGGCGGCAATGGATTTGGCGCAGGCGTCGGCTTCGGGCAGGCCGGTGGCAAAGGACTGGAAGTCCTCCAGACGTTCCCATGCCGGCCAGCGTTTGGCGATGGCTTCCGTGCTCTTCTTCCAGGCGGCGAGTTTGGCGGCGAGGTGGTCCTTTTGCTCATGTATTTTGAGCAGTTGGGCATTGCCGCTGAGCATTTGCAGGGCGCGCAAATCCTGCGTGTCGGATATTTCCGGCCGGGGGGCTGCACCGCCAGCGGATTCGGCCAGGGTGAGCAATCTTTTCAACGCCTCGGCGGCGGCTTCGGATTCTTTGCCGTTCTGCGTGGTGATGCCCGCTTTCTGGAACAGTGCCTTGAGGTCGAGCCGCTGCCCCACATCGAGCGGCGGTACGTCGACATAGAAACTGGCCACGCCAACCTGGTTCTGCGGCAGCGATGCCTGCACCGGCTGGCCGTTGTTGGTGGCACGCAGGTTGCCCGCCACAAGCATGACGAACAGCGCGCCGTCGATAGCGTCTTGCGGCCAGCCGAAGGGCGCCGCCTTGAACAGGTCGCGCAGATCCTTGCCCTTCTTGCCAGCGCCGATGGCTTCCAGCACACGGCGGCAGACTGGGTGTTGAGTGGGGTTGCCGGGGTAGCCAACCTGCGAGAGCGCTCCCACATCGCCGCCCCGGGCACGGGTGACCACCTGCCCCCAGTTGCCATGGTCAGCCTCGCCAAACTGCGGGAACAGCCGCACCAGGGCGCTGCTGGCGGAATCCTGAACCTTGTCGGCCAGCTCGATGCCGTTGGCTTCCTGTCCGCCACCGAGGAAAACCTTGGCGCCGCCAATGATGTAGCCGAGCAGCTCCTGAATGCGGTGTTGGGCCACGGCCAGATGGGTTTCGACGGCCTTGCGCGGCTCGATGGCCTCGGCTCCGCCGGTCATGCCGTGGGCGTCGAGTGTTTCCTGCGCGGCAAGCCAGGAGGCAATGGCCTGTTTCAGTTCTTCATGGTGGAGGCGCGGCAGGTAACCGAACAGCATAGGGCTATCGACCCCAGCGGCGCGGGCGTCGTTCAGCACTGCCTTTTCGTCGTCGCTCCAGCCATCGCGCAGCCAGAGGGTGACCTCGTCGCTCGCGGCGGCGGGCCGACTGGAGGACAGATCGAAGGCGAGCTTGCGCGATGTGCCGGAGCTACCCTGCTGCAAGGTCACCGGCTTGAGCGCCTGTTTGGCGCCCCCCTGCAGCAGTTCTACCCGCTTGGAATTGATGCGTGGGTCGTCATTGAGTGCGGCGGTGCGGCGACGGTTGAAGTCATGCGTCCAGACCGCACCCTCGCGGGTTTGCAGCCGGTATTCAGTCTCCACCGCCATGAGCTGGCCGGTCTCCACCAGTTGCTTGAGCTGTTTGGGAATTTGCTGTTCAAGCCTGGCCCGTTCGGTTTTGAGGTCGCAAACCAGCAGATCGACCAGCGTTTCAGCGTTGGCGCGCACACCGTCGTCAGCGCCCGGCGTGCGCGGCAGCTTGCCGATCAGGAAAATCAGCGCACACAGGCTGGAACGCAGGTCGCCATCGGGGGTACCGTCGCGCTGCTTGCGGATGATCTCGTCGTATTCGCGCTCCAGCTCACCCGAGTTGAGAAGGTCGGTGGAAATCTGGTCGTAGATGAAGTCGGCCGGCACCACCGTGCCGACGGCCGCCGCCGCAGTTTGGCGCGTGGCCTCAAAGACGATCTGCAACTGAGAGCGCAACTGGGCCTTGGTGCCCGAGTGGTCGGTATTGCGCAACACTTTTTCCCAGAACCGGCGACGGGTGGGCAGCAGCGGGTAGTCGGCGACGAAGAACTTTTCGTCTTCGTGCGTGGCGGCCAGGCGGGTGCCTTGCAGATGGCGGGCCAGTTCGCCCTGGTTGGCACCCATGCACGCGGTAATGGCTGACTCTTGCTCCGGCTTTTTGCGCAGGACCGTCTTGCGGATGACGCTTTCGACATCGGCGTCGGATAGCTGCACCTTGACCAAGAAACGCGCCTGTAGCCGCTGCAAAGCAGGCGTGGCACTGTGCAAGGCGGACTGGCCCGTGCCAATGAGGAGCAGGCGGCTGTTCAGATCGGTGCAGACGTGCTCTGCGATTTCCTGCACGTCGTTGGCACGCTGGATCTTGTCACCGATGAACTGCTGGATTTCGTCCACAACAAGCAGCGTGCAAGGGAGATGGCCACCATGCCCGAAAATCTGCTTCACCACATCGAGCGTATCGGCAATGGTCGGCGAATTGTTGTCTTTGAAGTCGTCGCGGATGGAGGCCTGGGCGTTGGCGGCGGTGGCATATTTCGGCTCGGCATTAAGAAGCGCCTCGGCAAGGGGGATGGAGATCTTCAAGCTGAGCACTTCACGGGCAAGCGTGCGGTTCTGCTGCTTGAGTGCGGCCTCAACCTTGGCCTCCAGCCCGGAGGAGCGCAGCCACAATATGAACTTGGCCTGAGCCAGATTTTCCGGCAAGCCGGCGGCACGCAGCACCAGTTGTATGAAGGCGAGGCGGACGTTGTCCATGGAGCCAGCGCCGAGCGTGCCTGCAGCAGCACGCAGGCCCCCCAGCGGCTTGCTGCGGTTGCTGAGTTCGGTCAACAGATCGGTGATCTCGGACGGCAGTGTGACCAGTGAGCGTGCGGTGGCACCGTCGGCAAAGTGGTAGTCCTCCCACAGGTAGCGCAGCACCTTGACGAGGTGGGACTTGCCGCTGCCAAAGAAACCGCTGACCCAGACGGCGTTCTGTTCAGATTTTCCCAGCCCGCCCAGGTAGGCTTTGAGAATCCGTTCCATACCGAGCGCGTATTCGCCGTCGCAAACAAAGTTTTGCAACTCAAAACGGAGCGTTTTGATCTGGCCTTCGTCGTGGCCGATTTCGGAAACCTTGGAGACGCCGTTGTTGAGCAGTTCAAGCGTGGTGGGATCACGAAAGTAAACGTGGCGATTGGTCATGGGGTGATGAAACTCTCGGTTGAGGTGATGGGGACGGCCATGTAGTTGAAGCCGTCTCGCGCGTCCATGAAGCGATAAACGTTCCCGGCGTATTCCCCCGGGAAAAGAACAAGCAAGCGGCCGCGCACGCAGTCCTCTACGCGCTCGATCAGGCTGGACACGCGCATGAAGTCGAACAAGGTCGCAAGTCCCATGATGGCCACGACGCTGGTGGCATCGACATCCTCACGCATGCAGCCGTAACGAACCCGTTCAACGGCGAGATCTTCGAGTTCGCTGTTGGCACTGAACTGCTCGGGTTCGGAGAAGATTCCCTCCCGATACTCATGACCGGAAATCCATTTGGGTAGCAGGTCTGTGAGGTCAATGGTGGTCCAGCCGTGGTGGGCTTCCAGCGTGAGGGCTTCAAACTGTGGCAGCCGTGCCCGCACCCTGCGTTCTTCGGCCGGTGGATACACCGCGAACCAGACGCGCTGCTTGCCCGATGTGTGAGCCGACCAGGGCAGGCGTACCTGACGGGCATAGTTGGAAAGAAGACGGTCAATAGAACTCATGCGGCTTGCCCCTGAAAATCAGCGAGTAGCGGGAAGCTCAGTTCGACGACTTCACCGACCGCACGCAAGTTGAGCAGCCCAGCCCTATGCGCCTCCTGGCCCATGGCTCGGGCACGGTCGGCGCTGAGGTCAAGCAGTCCGCACCAGGGATTTGAAAAGACAGTGGCGCCGTGATAGCCCGTGATCTCGCCAAGGAACAAGGCCATGGTAACTGCCACGACTGTGGGCTTAATCCGCTGCCGGGTCTTGTTTGCGCGGCCGGCGAGGTGGCCGGTTTGGGTCCACGACGATGCCGCATTCCGACCGATCTTGTTTCGGTTCAGTTCAGAGTACTGCATTGGAAACGTTGCCTCCAATGCGAGCGCGAGTTCGACTGTCTCGACCCTGTCGCCCTCAGAAGCTCCAATGATGACTGGGGTCGTGGCCCTGAAAAGAGGATCGCGAGCCCAGGAGACCTGGAGGGCCAGGAGCGGCAAACTTGAGGTGTCAAGGGCGTGGAGCCTGCGCAGGAGTCCGAAAATGGGGACAGCTTCATCCATCGCATAAAGCTCGCGCAAGTGACGCAGCGATTTCTGCCGGGTGCTGTCCGTCCTTTTGCCCAACACATTTCGATCAACAATAGCCTCGCGGTAGCCGACTGCACCGGAGCCAACAGGAACCGCCGCCAAGACCGCCTCAAGCTCAGCCAGCATCATGGTCCGGCTGATATGCGCGCCACCCGACGAGAACTTGAGGCCGAATACCTCCAACGCCGGTGAGGCGGCGGGAAACCCAAGCGAGGAAAGACTACCGGCTAACACTAGCCAGATTCCGTTTGAGAGCTAGAGCAATTTTCATTTTTGGTTCTTGCTACTCATCGATTGCTTTGCATCGGCCAGATGGCGTTTTCCCGCGCCGGTGCCAGCCGCGCCTGGCTCCTGAATCTGGACGTTCGCCCGCCCACAGTAATCCCGAATCATCACTTCGATCATGTTGGCAATGCTGCGGTGCTCGCGGTCGGCAACGGTGCGCACCGCCTCTTTCAGCTTGGGCTCAATGCGAAAGGTCAGTGTGGTGGTTTTGGCAGTGGCCATTGCGACCCCTATACGGCGGTTGTACTGTGGATATACTGCAATGTACAGCAAGGTCCAGCGCTGTCTAGTGGCGTTTTCACACCGATTTGACAGAGGGAATCAAGACCCGTCATGGTCCAGCCAAAGGTATCTTCAGGCGGTCTGCGCATCAGTTGCCCGCAAGGCGGCATAAGTGGCACGAGCGGCTTTGATTCCCTGGCACTGGCGCTTGAGGACTGGTTCGATACGCAATTGGCCGATCTACCCGATGCGCTGCGCAAGCGTGTCGTGCAGGAATTCTTCCCGATGCCTTGGGACAATCTGTCGGCTGACCAGCGGCGCAGCGTGGCGTTGCAGTTGGACTATCAGCACGACCCAGCCATGGAAAGTGACCGCCAGGACTGGTGGGACTTCTTTCAGCGCATGGATGCCGTCAAGGCTCAGATTACAGATTGGAATGCGGTGGCCACACCGACCGCCGGTGAACTGGCGTTGAAGGAAAAGCGCCTTGCGGAGCTTCAGAGAGAACTGGCCCGGATGGATGCTCAGGTACGCCATGCCCGAGGTGACTACTTTCCCCAGCGCAATCTGATCGAAGCGAAGGATGAAGCACCGGTGCCCGAGCCAACCCAAGCTGTTCGGTATATCGCCTACCCCAAAGCCATGCACCAGTTGGCCGCACGGCTGGGCGCGACCCCGGAGGAATTGGCAGCGTGGGTATTTTGGGGCCCAGGGCAAGGTGGCATAGCCGCCTATGTCAATGCCAATGAGCTCGATCCGCCACCGAGGTTTCACTTCGGCTTTGGCGGGAACGATGACTACGTATCGCCGTTGATGGCCACATGGTTCTCTGAAGAAGAAATTGCCCATTTCTCGCCGACCGAACGCTACATCACCGGCGAGGCACTGATTCAACGCTGGAAAGACAAGCCGGGCTTGCAGGCCGACGCTTTCATCCTGGCCAAGATCCGCGAGTCGCGGCTGCTGGACATCCACCCCATGTTCGGCGGCACACGGGGGACCTTCCAGGAGCACGATGATTTCCCGCCGCTGACAAGCGGCTTGTTCATGGTGTCGCAGGCCGAGCAGGTTGAGGCCGAGGATTTTGCAAAACCCGTTGACCGGGGTCCGACATCGACACCCAACGAACAGCCCATCAACGACCCTGCGGAAGATATTGTCGGCCACGGTGGCCCCAGCGCCGCCACGCAGCCCAACGCAATATTCCTTGCCATGGAGAACCTTTCGGCGAGCGAGTTGACGATGGCCTTTGTGGGCGATCGGGGCGAATCGGGTCTGGGCGCCAACAACATGCTGGAGATCTCGGCGCGGGGTGAGACCAGGCGCATTGCGTTGGCGGGGCTGAATCTGGTGGATCGCCGGCGCGGCTGCCTGAACAGCCAAGGCGTGATCCTGTTGGGGATGGCGCAAAAGAAGACTCTGACGCGCACCGACCAGAACGCGAGAAAAATGTCCCGGTTGCGAGACGTTTTCCGCGTGCATCTGGGCATCGCCAAGGACCCTTTCGAGGCGTACCGAAAGGGTCGGGGATGGGTGCCGCACTTCCGGATCTCCGACAAACGTGGGGCGGCGGACGCGCGTGCGAAGCGAGAAGCTGAACGCCGCACTGAATCGTTCGAGGAGCTGACTGAACGTGGCAATCAGTTCGCCACCTCTGGTCGATCAGAGCGCCCCTTCAATGACGATAACGATGATGCCGCCAGCGCCTGGCTAAGGGAGAACGATCCTGACGCCCGAGCCTGACAAACCGGCATTTGTCATGACCGCTCGTCATGGGTGCTTTCCCCGCCCAGCCTAGCTCTCCGGGGGATTTCATGTCTTGTCATGCGTAGTGTTGTGCGGAGAGGTTCCGCACGCCTCTACAAGGTGCAGACATGTCCAAAGTTACTTCCGCGACCGGCCGTCATACGTCCAACACGAACGCTGGCACGCACACCATCGCGCGGCTTCCCACCGCACAAGCGGAGTCGGGCTACTCCCGTTCCACGATCTATCTCCGCATGTCCCAGGGTCTGTGGACCCAGCAGATCCGCCTGGGGCCGCGCTGCATCGGTTGGCCGGCAAGCGAGATCTCGGCGCTGAACGCTGCCCGCATTGCCGGCAAGACAGACGAGGAGATCCGCGCGCTGGTCGTGAAGTTGGAAGCGGCACGCAAGTCGGCGGCATAAGCAGCGCCGAGGCATGCCATGAGCAAGCGTCATCCCAACCCCCGGCTGGCCAAGATCCATCGAAATTACACGGTGGATGAGATCGCCAACCTGTTTGGCGTGCACAAAAACTCAGTGCGGAACTGGGTCAAGGGCGGCCTGCCGACCAGCGACGACCGGCGCCCGATGCTGATCCTGGGCCGCGACCTGGTGGCGTTCCTCCATGCCAGGAGGGTGAAGAACAAGCGCCCGTGCCAGCCCGGTGAGATCTATTGCATGCGCTGCCGCGCTGCGCAGCGACCGGCCGGCGATATGGCCGAGTACCAGCCCATCACCAGCACCTCAGGGAACCTGATTGGCATCTGCCCATGTTGCGATTCCATGATGTACCGGCGAGTCAATCTTGCCAAGCTGGTGCAGGTTGGCGCGAATCTGGACATCACGATGCCGCAAGCCCTGCCACACATAGGCGAGAGCACTAAGCCCTGCGTAAACAGTGACTTGAAATAGGAGGCATCAGACCATGACAACACACAACGCCAACAACGAGCGGATCAAGCGCCAGTACTTCGCCTATCTGAAGGAGGCCAAGCGACACAGCGAGCCGACGGTAGACGCGGTCGCAAAGGCATTGGACCGCTTCGAGAACGACACGAAACACCGGGATTTCAAGGCGTTCCACTTCGAGCAGGCGATCGCTTTCAAGCGCCGCCTGACCGAGCAGAAGAACCAGCAGACCGGCGAGAAGCTGAGCAAGGCGACCCTGCACTCGACGCTGGCGGCCGTCAAAGCGTTCTTCCACTGGCTGGCCGGCCAACCGGGCTACAAGTCGCGGCTTCAGTATTCAGACGCCGACTATTTCAACCTGTCGGAGAAGGATGTGCGGGTGGCGACGGCCAGGCGGGAACAGGTTGGCCCGACGCTGGAGCAGGCCAGGCACGTCATCGCCATGATGCCGGGGCAGAGCGAGATCGAGCGGCGCGATCGTGCCCTGATCGCCTTCACGCTGCTGACCGGCGCGCGGGACAGCGCGATTGCATCGATGAAGCTGAAGCACGTCAACCTCATCGCGGGCTGCGTGGATCAGGATGCACGGGAGGTCAAGACGAAGTTCAGCAAGACCTTCACCACCTACTTCTTCCCGGTCGGCGATGACATCCGCCAGATCGTGGCGGACTGGGTTGCGTTTCTGCGGGAGCAGATGCTGTGGGGCAATGACGATCCGCTGTTCCCGGCGACGCGCATAGGGCTGGGGGCGACGCGGCAGTTTGAGGCCCTCGGGCTGGAACGGGCGCACTGGAGCAGTGCCGCGCGCATCCGCACGATCTTCCGGGATGCATTCACCCGCGCCGGGCTGCCGTACTTCAACCCGCACAGCTTCAGGAACACCTTGGTGCGGCTCGGCCAGGCGGTCTGCAAGACCCCCGAGGAGTTCAAGGCGTGGAGCCAGAACCTGGGGCATGACAAGGTCTTGACGACCTTTCTGAGCTATGGGCAGGTGGAAAGTCCCCGCCAGGGGCAGATCATCCGGGGGCTGGGGGCACAGAAGGTGGCGGTGCAGCCGGATGTCAGCGAGCTTGCGAAGGCGTTGATGCGGGAGATGCGGGCGGCGTCAGCCTAACACGGCTAGTTCGGCCAACTATTGACGGCAAGCCTCATCCAGAAGTTGTCATAAGAAAACCAGAAATTCACTGCGCTGAAGGACTCTCTCGACCGGAATCGGGCGTTCGGGTCGTTTCTATCACTGGCGCGCCGCGACCCGGAGACGATATTTGGGACACAAGTACGGCGGAGGTGCACTGGCGTTTCCGAATAAACGCGGAACTACGAGCGGTTAGAACATAGCTAACTGAATCTGGAACGGCAGGCAACGCAATCGCTCCGCCTTCAGATGCACTCGCGCCCTTGGGATGATCGGATCGACGGTCCAGCACTCTCCGGCATCGAACAGCATCGCGTGAATCTATTCACCGGACACCGGCGCCTGCGTTTGGTCGTTGGCCAACGCGAATCAAGCCAGAATTCGCTTACCATTGACGATCGACCGCACGGCACAGTCCATACTGAAGATGCGCGCGACCAATGCCACCACGGAACGGCTCGTGGAGATGCCCAACAATAGCCGCGCCTAGGGAGATTTCGGTGCCGATTCGCCTTCGTTTTCTGCTCGACACGAACATTCTGATCCCATTGCAGGACTCCATGGCGGTGCTGCAACCCGCCCTCACGGATTTTGTTCGGCTATGCAACGCGTACGGGCACCAGTTGCTGTATCACCCAGCTTCTATTGAGGACATCCAGCGCGATGCGAACGCCGAGCGCCGCAGCCGGACGCTGGCTCGACTGCCTCAGTACACCCTTCTCCAAGAAGGCGGCCCATGTCCTTGGAACACGCCTGCCTCGTCCGTTAACGACGCCTGCGACAACCGGATCCTGTGGGCGCTGGAGCAGAACGCCGCGCACGCGCTCGTCACCGAAGATCAGAAGCTGCACCGTAAAGCGCGGGATCGCGGACTCGGCGATCGCGTCTATTTCATTCAGTCCGCCCAAGACTGGCTTCAGAGGCTACACGAGCCCGCAGATGTCACCCTTCCAAACATCGAGGAAGTTGAGCTTCACACGCTTACGCCACAACTCGGCAGTGCCTTCTTCCAAACCATACGCAACGACTATCCTGGCTTCAACCAATGGTTCCAGCGCATCGCCATGGAAGGCCGCCGCGCGTGGGTCTATCGAGAGCCCGGTCAGGATGGCGTCCAGGCAATTTGCATCTTCACGGTGCAGTCCGACGAGAGGATCACTGACGATGGCAAGGTGCTTGGCGGACTGGCGCTTAAGCTGTGCACTTTTAAGGTGGGAGATGCGGTCCGAGGTCGCAAGATCGGCGAGTTATTCCTGCGCGCGGCCTTCCAGTTCGCTACCAACCACCAGTGTGAACACATTTTTCTCCACGCAAATGAAGAACAGCAAGTTCACCTGACCAACCTGATCGAAGACTTCGGCTTCCGGATTGTCGGCACGTACATGCGCGACGCAGTGTTCGTGAAGGAACATCCGGTACGGCCACCAGCGGTGCAGATGGCGCCGTTCGATTACGTCCGGCGCTACTACCCGCACTATCTTGACAACTTCGAGGTACGGAAGTTCATTGTCCCGATCCTGCCGGTGTTCCATGACATCCTCTTTCCGGATTGGATGGCTCCCGGTCAGGCGTTACCGGCCAACCATCCGCAACGGCATGTTGGCAACGCCATCAAGCTGGCCTATCTGTCGAACTCGAACAGCAAGCTGCCACGTCCCGGCGATCTCGTGTTGTTCTATCGAAGCCATGATCAGAAGGCCATCACCACACTTGGTGTGGTCGAGCGCTATGAATGGATGGGTGAGGCCGACAAAATCGCGCGGGTGGTTAGCCGACGCACGGTCTACACCGACGCGCAAATCGCGTCGATGACCCGCGAAAAAACCAAGGTCATGCTGTTCCGGCTCATCAGGCATTTTGAGAATCCTGTGCCGCTTGGTCAGCTTATGACTTACCCACGCATCGTTAACGGCTCCATCCAGTCCATTACCCACATCACCGATGAGTCTTTTTCCAGAATCCTTGCAGCAGCCAACGGGTAGAGCCGTCCTTCTGTCGATAAAGCCAAAGTACGCCGACCTGATCCTTGCCGGCAGCAAGACGGTCGAGCTGCGGCGCAGCTGGCCATCCAACGACATCGGCGTGATGATCATCTACTCGTCAGCACCTGTGCAGCGTCTGACCGGCGTCGCCCTGATTAGGGAGATCAGGGAGTGCGACTTCGACACGCTTTGGAAAGTCTCGCAAGCCCACGGTGGCGGCGTCACCTATGAGGATTTACAGGAGTACATTGGCAGTAAGAAGCTGGCCTATGGCGTCATGCTGGGACGTGTTCTTCCAGCTGAAATTCCGGTCGATCCGAATAACCTGTTTCCAAACTTCACTCCGCCCCAAGGCTTTTTTTACTTGAGCCCACAGGACTACCGGCGCGTGAAGACCGCCATGTTTCCGTCAGGAGTAGATCTATGAATATCTTCGTCGCGGGGATCCACGGCGTTGGTAAGACCTATTTGGCCAACCAGCTGCCCGCAGGCATTGGCCTACTGCATACCTCGGCCAGCCAGTTGATCAAAGAAGAGCTCGCCCTGCCAGAGTGGAACGCCGACAAGCGCGTGGCGGACGTTGACAAGAATCAAGTGGCATTGACCAAGGCCGTCGCGAGGTGTAACGCCTTAGGCACGGCACTGTTGCTCGACGGGCATTTTGTGCTCTTGAACACTGCCGGCGAGTTCGTCCTGCTGGGCGCAGAGGTCTTTAAGACATTGAACTTGAGCGCAGTTCTGCTGATAGAGGCGGACCCTAAAGTCGTCGCAAATCGTGTTCAGAGCCGGGATGGCCTCCGACGCGATACCGAATGGCTTGCAACATTCATGCGCGCAGAGCGCGCACAAGCCGAGGCAGTTTGCAGCGAGTTGAGTGTTCCCATACGCATCCTCGTGTCGCCAAGCGTCACGGAAGTCGTCGCAGCCATCGCATCGCTGAATCCCTGACGGCTGATCAGGAGTACTTCCATCAAGGAATGGTGGGTAGGTGCCAGCAGACGCCTGCTAGTGGCCGGGAGTAGCCTGTCATGTGATTCGGCGAGTACCCACTTCCGCTGCGTTTCGGTCGCAGAGGTCAAGCGATTCTGCGCTGGAACGATAGTATCTTCCCCGACGTGCAAGTCTCCAGGTAGTCCCCCCAATCCTGCATCATTTTGGCCCGCTGCTTGAGATAAGTGGCATGGTTGTACGCCGCGCTCACCTCATCGCGTTCCTGATGTGCAAGCTGTAGCTCAATGTGGGCGTGGTCAAAACCCATTTCGTGGAGCAGCGTCGATGCGACGCCCCGGAATCCGTGCCCCGTCATACGGCCTTTGTAGCCCATGCGTTCAAGGGCTTTCAGGATCGTGTTGTTGCTCATGGGCTTTTCGTGATCCCGCTCCCCTGGAAACAGCATGGGGCTGTGGCCGGTTACCAGATGCAGGGTCCTGAGTACGCTCGCGGCCTGGGTGGACAACGGCACAATGTGGGGGGTCTTCATCTTCATGCGGCTGGCCGGTATATCCCAACGCATGCCGTCAAGATCGAATTCTTCCCACCGCGCGCCAATCAGTTCTGAGGTGCGGACAAAGGTCAGTGCCATCAGTTTCATGGCCAACCGCGTGACCGGCGTACCTTGATAGGCGTCGATGCGGCGCATCAACTCCGGCAGTTCCTTGCCGTCGATCCTGGCCATGTTCTGCTTCTGGCGTGATGCCAACAGATCGCTGGGCCTGATGTCGGCTGCCGGGTTTCGCTGGGCCAACCCATGGGCGATGGCATAGCGAAACACCTGGCCAGAGGTCTGCAGGGCCCGCTTGGCCAGATCATTGACACCCCGTCCCGCGATGGCCTTGACCATGGCGACCAGTTCCGGGGCCTGGATCTCTGCCACCGGGCGCGCGCCGATGTGCGGGAAGACATCGGCTTCAAAGCGCCGAATCACCTGCCCGGCATGTTGTTCGCTGCGAGCAGGCTTCCAATGCGCCCACCACATCCGGGCCACGGACTCGAACGAGTTTTCAGCGGCGGCCCGGGTTGCCGCCTTGTCGGCCTTCCTGACGACCATCGGGTCGCTACCGGCAGCCAGTACTTTGCGGGCCTTGTCCAGACCCTCGCGGGCCTGGGCCAGGGATACATCTGGGTAGGCGCCCAGCGCCATGACCTTTTCCTTGCCGAGCACCCGGTACTTCCAGCGCCACAGCTTCGAGCCGGCCGGGCTGACGAGCAGATACAAACCCTTCCCGTCGCTCAGCTTGACGGGCTTGCCCCCCGGTTTGGCCTTCTTGATGGCGGTGTCGGTCAGTGGCATGGCGGGCTCCAAAGGCTTCAGTTTCGGCGATACCCCCAATTGAATACCCCCATGCCCCCAAAGATACCCCCAGCAGGCGTCGGCTTGCAATACCCCTCGTTGGACGTTAGAAAACAAAAAAGCCCCGTGGGACGGGGCTTTCAGGGATGTTTCTAGGACGGTGCTGAACAGTCAAAAACACATCTTTGGCGGAGAGAGTGGGATTCGAACCCACGGTACCTTGCGGTACGCCTGATTTCGAGTCAGGTACATTCGACCACTCTGCCATCTCTCCTGAAATTGCTTCGACTGGGCGAAGCGCCGATTCTATCAGGGTCGCAGGGTGTCCAGACCGCCCATATAGGGCCTCAGGACGGCCGGAACGGTGATGGATCCGTCGGCGTTCTGGCCATTTTCCAGCACCGCCACCAGGGTGCGGCCCACGGCCAGCCCAGAGCCGTTCAGGGTGTGCACCAGCTCGTTCTTGCCCTGGGCGTTCTTGAAGCGGGCCTGCAGGCGGCGGGCCTGGAAGGCTTCGCAGTTCGACACCGAACTGATCTCGCGGTAGGTGTTCTGCGCGGGCAGCCAGACTTCAAGGTCATAGGTCTTGGATGCGCCAAAACCCATGTCCCCGGTGCACAGTGAGACGACGCGGTACGGGAGGCCCAGCTTGCGCAGGATCGCCTCGGCGTGGCCGGTCATCTGCTCCAGCGCCTCATAGCTCTGATCCGGATGCACGATCTGCACCATCTCGACCTTGTCGAACTGGTGCTGGCGGATCATGCCGCGCGTGTCGCGCCCGGCGCTGCCGGCCTCGGAGCGGAAGCACGGCGTGTGGGCGGTCAGCTTGATGGGAAGCTCGGAGGCGGCCACCACGGTATCGCGCACCAGGTTGGTCATGGTGACTTCGGAGGTGGGAATCAGGTACAGGGTCTCGCCCTCGCCCTCCTGCCCACCCTTCTTGACCGCGAACAGGTCTTCCTCGAACTTCGGCAGCTGCCCGGTGCCACGCAGGGTGTCGGCATTGACGATATAGGGCGTGTAGCACTCGGTGTAGCCGTGCTCCTGCGTCTGCACGTCCAGCATGAACTGCGCCAGCGCCCGGTGCAGGCGTGCGATCGGGCCGCGCATGAAGGTGAAGCGCGCGCCGGACAGTTTCACGCCGGTGTCGAAGTCCAGACCGATGGTTTCGCCCAGGTCCACATGGTCGCGGGCCGGAAAGCCCAGCGGTGCCGGGCTGCCGCCCAGGCCACCGGCCGGGCTCCACTTGCGGACCTCCACATTGCCCGACTCGTCGGCGCCCACCGGCACGCTCTCGTGGGGCAGGTTGGGCACGCCCAGCAGCAAGGAGCCAAGTTCGCTCTGGATGACTTCGAGCCGCGCGGCGGAGCCATCGAGCTCGGCCTTGATCGCGGCCACCTGCGCCATCACGGCGTCCACGCTCTCGCCTTTGGCCTTGAGGCCACCGATCTGTTTGCTCAGGCTGTTGCGCTGGCTTTGCAGATCTTCGGTGCGGGTCTGCAGCGTCTTGCGCTCGTTCTCCAGCGCCGTGAAGGCGGCCACATCGAGGTAGGGCTGGGGGTTTTTGCGCTGTTGAAGGCGTGCAACGACGGCGTCGAGGTCTTTACGGAGGGAGAGGATGTCTAGCATCCGCCAATTTTAGTGGACCAGCCCCATCGGACCGGCTTCGAGCCGCTCGGGCTCAGGCCAGCTTCGCCGGATCCAGGTTCGCGCCACAGAGAATCAGCGCCACCGTTTCGTCCGCACGCGGCCGGTAGGCGCCGGTCTGCAGCGCCGCCAGCCCCAGCGCGGCGGCTGGCTCCACTGCGAGCTTCATTTCCTTCCAGAGCCAATGCTGCGCCGCCGCAATGGCGTCGTCGGGCAGCAGCAGTGCATCCTTTACGTGCTGCTGCGTCACGGCCCAGGCAATGTCGCCGATGCGCCGCGCCCCCAGCGAATCGGCCGCGATGCCGCCCACCGCCACGTCCACCGGCTGCCCCGCCTCGCGGGCGCGGAACAGTGTCGGCGCGCCTTCGGGCTCCAGCGCCACGACGCGGCATCGCTGCTCGAACCAGGCCGCCACGCCGCCGATCAGGCCGCCGCCGCCGACGCTGACCAGCGCCGAATCCGGCGCGCGGCCGCCCTGCGCCTCGATCTCCTGTGCCAGGGTGCCCGCCCCCGCCACCACCTCGGGCTGGTCGTAGGCATGGGTCATCAGGGCGCCGGTCTGCTGCTGCCGGGCCACGCAGGCCTCGAAGGCTTCGGCATAACTGGCGCCGGTCACCACCACCGTCGCGCCCAGGTCGCGCAGGCGCGCGCGCTTGGCCTCGGGCGAGACCTCGGGCACGAACACCTCGCAAGCCACCCCGAGTGATCGGGCCGCTGCCGCCGTGGCGATGCCGGCGTTGCCGCCGGAGGCCACGATCACGCCGCTGTCCGGCATGGGGTTGGCCAGCAGGCGATTGAGCATGCCCCGCGCCTTGAAGCTGCCGCCGACCTGCAGGTGCTCCAGTTTCAGCCAGACTTCGGCGCAGTGGATGCCCAGGGCGCTGCCCGGCAGCTTCCAGAGCGGGGTTTGACGCAAAAATGCCTTTTTCCCAGCGCCAATGCGTCTTGAGGCGCTCTCGATTTCAGAGCGATTCACCGCAGGTGCTCCGGCTGGGTCGCGTTGGGTCCGTCCAGCCGCAGGCCCTTGGGCAGCGGGAACTTCACGGTCTCCTCGATGCCCTGCATCTTGCGCACCGACACCGCGCCCAGCGCCTTGATGCGCTCGATGACCTGCTGCACCAGGATGTCGGGCGCCGAGGCACCGGCCGTCAGGCCCACGCGCTGCTTGCCTTCAAACCAGGCTGGCAACAGCTCGTCAGCGCTGTCGACCATGTAGCTCTCGGTGCCCAGCTTGTGTGCCACTTCACGCAGGCGGTTGCTGTTGGAACTGGTCGGGCTGCCGACCACGATCACGATGTCCACCTGGGGGCTCATCAGCTTGACCGCATCCTGGCGGTTCTGGGTGGCGTAACAGATGTCCTGCTGCTTGGGTTCCCGCACCAACGGAAACCGGGCCTTGACCGCCGCGGCGATGTCAGCCGCATCGTCCACACTCAGCGTGGTCTGCGTCACGACGGCCAGCTTCTGCGTCTGCGTGGGCTCGATGCGCGCCACGTCGGCCACGTCTTCCACCAGGTGGATGCCGCTCTCCAGCTGGCCCATGGTGCCTTCCACCTCGGGATGGCCCTTGTGGCCGATCATGATGAATTCAAAGCCTTCCTTGTGCAGCTTGGCGACTTCGACATGCACCTTGGTCACCAGCGGGCAGGTGGCGTCGAACACCCGGAAGCCGCGCGTCGCCGCCTCGGCCTGTACCGCCTGGCTCACGCCGTGCGCGCTGAACACCAGCGTGGCGCCGGGCGGCACCTCGTCCAGTTCCTCGATGAAGATCGCGCCCTTGCCCTTGAGCTCGTTGACGACATAGGTGTTGTGCACGATCTCGTGGCGCACGTAGATCGGCCGGCCGAACTTGGCCAGCGCACGCTCGACGATTTCGATGGCTCGGTCCACGCCCGCGCAAAAACCCCTGGGCTCCGCTAAAAGGATTTCCGATCCCGCTGTCATCACAGCACCCCGATCACGAGCACTTCGAAGGTCACCGGCTGGCTGGCCAGCGGGTGGTTGAAGTCGAACAGCACCGAGCCGTCGTCGCCCACCTGGCGCACCGCGCCGGCGTACTGGCCCTGGCCATCGGGCGTAGGGAACTGCACGACTTCGCCTACGGCGTACTGCTCCTGCGGATCGCCCAGCGCATCGAGCAGCTTGCGCGCCACCCACTGCACCATGTCCGCCTTGCGCTCGCCAAAGGCCTCGCCCGGCGCCAGCTCGAAGGTGGAGCGCACGCCCTCGTCCAGCCCGATCAGCCGCTGCTCGACCGCCGGCGACAGTTCGCCCGAGCCCAGCGACAGGGTGGCCGGCTTGCCGTCGAAGGTGTTGATGATGTCGCCCGCCGGACCGGCGAGGCGGTAATGCAGGGTCAGGAAAGAACCCGGTTGAACAGTTGCCATGGAAGTCCCGATAAACTGGCCTCCATTGTAGAAACCCGGCCACGCCCGGGCCGCCCATGGCACTCAAAGACCTTCCCACCGACGCGCAGCCGCGCGAGAAGCTGCTGGCCCGCGGCCCCGGCGCGCTCAGCGACGCCGAGCTGCTGGCGCTGCTGCTGCGCACGGGCATGGCGGGCAAGGGCGTTCTCCAGCTCGCCGCCGAATTGCTGGCCGCGCCACCCGAAGGGTTTGGCGGCATCGCCGGCCTGCTGCACGCCAGCGCCGAAGACCTGAACCGCATCAAGGGCCTGGGCCCGGCCAAGCGCGCCGAGCTGGTGGCGGTGCTGGAGCTGGCGCGCCGCGCGATGGCCGAGCAGCTACGCGAGCGCGAGGTGTTCAGCACGCCCGATGCCGTCAAGCACTACCTGCAGCTGCACCTGGCGCGCCGTCAGCACGAAATCTTTGCGGTGCTGTTCCTGGACAGCCAGAACCGCCTGATCGCCCTGGAAGAACTGTTTCGCGGCACCCTCACCCAGACCAGCGTCTACCCGCGCGAGGTGGTGCTGCGCGCCCTGCACCACCATGCCGCCGCCGTGGTGCTGGCGCACAACCACCCCAGCGGCACCGTGTCGCCGAGCCGCGCCGACGAGGCGCTGACCCAGACGCTGAAGGCCGCCCTGGCGCTGGTGGACGTGCGCGTGCTCGATCACGTGATCGTGGCACCCGGGCAGGCCCTGTCGATGGCCGAGCGCGGCCTGATCTGAAAGCCCCAATGAAACTCACCTCCCTGAAAGACCTGCAACCGATGCAGCGCCATCTGGCCGAGGCCCAGGCGCAGGCGGCGGCTCAGGACGCCGCCCGACGTGAGGCCGAGCGACGCCTGCAGGCCGAGCGCGACCTTTTCACCCGCGCGGTGGGCGCGGTGAAGGCGCTGCCGGATGCGCGCAAGGCACAGCTGAAGCTGCCGCCGCCCGCGCCGGTGGCGGTGCAGCAGCAGCGCGACGACCAGGCCGTGCTGCGCGAAGCCATCAGCGACGAGTTCGACGTCGGCACATTGCTGGAAGCCGACGAGCAACTGAGTTTTCGCCGCCCCGGGATCGGCCCGGACGTCACCCGCCGCCTGCGCCGTGGCGAATGGAGCATTCAGCGCGAGCTGGACCTGCACGGCCTGCGCACCGACGACGCGCGCGAAGCGCTGGCCACCTTCATCCGCGAGGCGGTCAAGGTAGGTCTGCGCTGCGTGCGCGTGGTGCATGGCAAGGGCCTGGGCTCACCGGGCAAGGCACCGGTGCTGAAATCAAGGGTGCAAGGCTGGCTGATCCAGAAGACCGAGGTGCTGGCCTTCGTGCAGGCCAAGCCGGCCGAAGGCGGCGCCGGGGCGCTGCTGGTGCTGCTGCAAGCCTCCGGTAATGCAATGTTGAACAAAAACCGGCAATAGCCAGCGTCGAGCGGTCATATATTGCTATCGTTTTCGATAGCTCCAACACCAGCCGCGTCAGCCGCCGCGGTTGCGCATCCAGTCCGCCGTCTGGAAGAAGCTGCCGCGCAGGCGCTCGCGCAGATCATCGGGCACACCGGTCTCGCCCATGGCCTGGTCCATGCAGGCCAGCCACTGGTCGCGCTCCAGGATGCCGATGGAAAACGGCATGTGCCGCATCTTGAGCCGGGGGTGGCCGAAGCGGTCGGTGTAGTACGACGGCCCGCCGAGCCAGCCGCAGAGAAAAACCTATTTTTTTAATGGCTTACAGCTTCCATTATTGCAATGGAATAGTTGCGAATGCCCTTTAGAACAATATACAGAGTATTCGGTGTAATCGTCCTTCGCAGCAGTTTTTGCAGCGACTGGGTGAGTATTACATTGCATTTCGCGGGCAAGATTTTCAACTAGAATTTCCTCCGGAGTCGAATCTCGTACCTGAGCAATTTGTGCGACCGGCCCATTATAGGTCTCTGGAATGCTCTTTATCTTTTCTTTTCCTTCAATGATGTCAAAAGCTTCCTTTGCCGAATTTTCAGCATATTGCCAAATTATAGGTAATGCCGTACTAATTTGGACATGCGGATTGAACAACACAACTGTCGTCGGAAGATTGTACGTATTTATTATGTCAGTCAATCCGAGCAACTGATAATTCAATATCCGGCCAAATAGAATACCACCATCTTGGCTTTTGTAAATGTATGCCCTCCACAGTCTTTCTGCATCGTTGTATGCGGCTACCGATTTTTCAAGCAACGCCAGTGCCGCAGTTTTTGTGTTTGGATTCTCCTGCCTAAAAATTCCCAACTCTCTCGCCGGTTCGAGGATCATTGATTTATAATTTTCATAAGATAATCCAGAATTTACGGCGCCAGCAATTGCCGAAAAGCCCGCCTTAACCCGCTTAATCGAAGTCGCATCATTGGCTCTGGTGGCATTTAAGTTGGTGAGTTCTTTGAGGCAGGCAAGCCTCTTTTCTTTGTCATCAATAGCGTTGCACGCTTCGAGCAGCGCACTCTGCTGAGCTTGCACGCCTAAACTAATAAGCATTACTGCCATAGCTGCGATGCTCCTGATCCCCTGTACCATTTGATCCACCTCTGGTTTCCTTAACTGAAGTAGGGTACACGATTCTGCGCAGCGGCGCCAAAAATCTGCAGTTGTTTTAAGGAGATTTGCTGGTGAACAAGAGGACAATTCAAGCCGGTACGGCGGTGTAGCGAATGAAACATGGAGAAATTAGGAGAAATTAGCGTTGGACTCCAATTTCACCGTCGCCCTACCCACCCCGGTTGCGCATCCAGTCCGCCGTCTGGAAAAAGCTGCCGCGCAGGCGTTCGCGCAGATCGTCGGGCACACCGGTCTCGCCCATGGCCTGGTCCATGCAGGCCAGCCACTGGTCGCGCTCCACGATGCCAATGGAAAACGGCATGTGCCGCATCTTCAAGCGCGGGTGGCCGAACTGGTCGGTGTAGTACGACGGCCCGCCCAGCCAGCCGCAGAGAAACCAGAACAGTTTGTCGCGCGCACTGGCCAGGTCCGAACCATGGGCGGCGCGCAATTCGCGGTACGCCGGCTCCAGGTCCATCAGGTCGTAGAAGCGTTCGACCAAGGCTTGCACACGCGCTTCGCCGCCGATCCACTCGAAGGGGGTCTGCGCAGGGGTGTTTTCTTCGGTTTCCATTGTTATTTTGGCCTCTTCCCAGCGTCGAATGGTCGTAGTCAGCTATCAACTCAGGAGCATTCCGGGCGCTGATCTCCCGGCACCTTGCGATCGCTACTCGGCCGCACGCCGCAGCGTCTCCACCACCGGGCGGCGCAGCACGTCGCGCAAGCCCCACCAGCCGGCCGCCAGCGCCAGCAGCGCCCCGGCCAGCGAACCCAGCAGCGGCACCAGCGGCGTGGCGGTCCACTCGAACTCGAACACGTAGTGCGCGAGCGCCCAGCCCACCCCCACGGCCACCGTGCTGGCCAGGAAGCCGGCCAGCAGGCCGACGCCGGCCAGCTCCGCGCGCTGCACCTGGCGCAGCAGGCTGGCGCGCGCGCCCACGGCGCGCATGATCGCGAACTCGCGCGCCCGCTCCTCGCGGGTGGCCGTGACGGCGGCAAACAGCACGATCAGCCCGGCCAGCAGCGCAAAGCCGAACAGGAACTCCACCGCGCGGATCACCTGGTCCAGCACGCGCTGCACCTGGTTGATGGTGCTGCTCATGTCCACGCTGGTGATGTTGGGAAAGGCGCGCACCAGGCGGTTGTCGAAACCCGCCGCCTCGGGCGCGCGGAACGAGGCCATGTAGGTGGCGGGCACGTCCGCCAGGGTGGCCACCGGGTACATCACGAAGAAGTTGGCGCGCATCGAGCCCCAGTCCACCTTGCGCAGGCTGGTGATGCGGGCGTCGGTGGGCACGCCGCCGATGTCGAAGCGCAGGCTGTCGCCGAGCTTGAGGTTCAGCGTCTTGGCGATGCCCTCCTCGACGCTGACCGCGCCGGCCTCGCCGTCGGTCCAGCGCCCGGCGACCACCTCGTTGTGCGCAGGGCGGGTGGAAGCGTTGGACAGGTTGAACTCGCGGTCCACCAGGCGCTTGGCGCGGTCATCGGTGAAGTCGTCGGGCGTGACGGCGCGGCCGTTCACGGCCACCAGCCGCCCGCGGATCATCGGGTACCAGTCGTACTTGCGCACGCCCGCCTCGCGCAGCGCCTTCTGGAAGGCATCGGCCTGCTCGGGCATGACGTTGATGACGAAGCGGTTCGACGCATCGGGCGGCGTGGTGCGCCGCCAGCTGGCGACCAGGTCGGTGCGCAGCAGCACCAGCAGCACCAGCGCCAGCAGCCCCACAGCCAGCGCACTGACCTGCACCACGGTGTAACCCGGCCGGGCGGCGATCTGGCGCGTGGCCAGCACCAGCCAGCGCGGCGCGGTGGCCTCGTTGACGCTGGCGCGCAGCAGCTTGACGGCCAGCCAGCTCAGCGCCGCAAACAGCGCCACGGCACCCGCAAAGCCGCCCACGGCAATCAGGCCCAGGGTCAGGTCGGAGCTGACGGCCAGCAGCAGCGCGGCAAAGCCTGCCACACCCAGACCCAGCACCGCCAGCGAGGCCGGCTTCAGGCCGCCGAGATCACGCCGGATCACGCGCAGGGGCGGCACCTTGGCCAGCTGCAGCACCGGCGGCAAGCCGAAGGCCACCAGCAGCGTCAGCCCGATGCCCAGGCCGAACGCGGCCGGCCACAGGCTGGGCGCGGGCAAGGCGCTGTCCACCAGGCCCGCCAGCAAGACCACGAACACATGGTGCACGCCAAAGCCGATCGCCACGCCCAGCAGGCTCGCGGCCAGCCCGACCAGGGCGAACTCCAGCGTGTAGCTCAGGGCGATCGTGCGCTGGCTCTGGCCCAGGACGCGCAGCATGGCGCAGTCGTCCAGGTGTCCGGCCGCGAAGCCCCGCGCGGCCAGCGCCACCGCCACGGCGCTGAGCAGGGCGGCCAGCAAGGCCACCAGGTTCAGGAACTTCTCGGCGCGGTCCAGCGTCTGGCGCATCTCGGGGCGCCCGCTCTCCAGCGACTCGACACGCACGCCGCGCACCTCGCCCTGCTTGACCTGTTCGGTGGCCCAGGCCACGAACTCGCGCACCCGCCGGTCGTCGCCGGCCACCGCCACGCGGTAGGTGACCCGGCTCGCGGGCTGCACCAGACCGGTGGCCGCGACGTCGCGCGCATTGATCATCACCCGCGGCGCGAAGTTCATGAAGCCGGCCCCACGGTCGGGCTCGTTGACGATCAGGCGTGCGATGCGCAGGCTGGCATCACCCAGCAGCAGCGCATCCCCCATCTTCAGGTTCAGCGCGTCCAGCAGCGGCGCATCGACCCAGGCCTCACCCGGCGCGGGAATCTCTCGCGTGGTCCTCCCCGCATCGCCAGGCTGCTGGCCCACCGTCAGCTGGCCCCGCAGCGGATAGCCGGGCGGCACGGCCTTGAGGGCGACGAGCTTGCTGGCGCCGCCTTGCACGTCGGTCGCCCGCCCCATGGTTGGAAAACCCACCGTCTCGGCCGTGCTCAGGCCGAGCGCGCGCGCCTTTTCCTGGAACGCGGCGGCCGGCGGGTTGTCGCTGGACACCACCGCGTCGCCACCGAGAAGCTGGCGCGCATCGCGCTGCAGCCCGCCCTTGATCCGGTCGGCAAAAAAGCCCACCGCCGTCAGCGCGGCCACCGCCAGCGCCACCGCGACGATCAGCAGGCGCAGGTCGCCCGCGCGCAGGTCGCGCCACAGGCTGCGCCAGCTCAGGGCCCAGATCGAGGGTCGGTGCAGGGTGTTCATGGGCGCTACCTTAGCGCATGTCGAGTGCACCCATGGGGCGACCCGGCACTCCCCCTGCAAAAGCGCCCAGCCGACGCCGGGCCACCCCCAGCCGGCTGCGGCCCCTTCAGCGCTGGGTGCCGCGCCTCTGGCGCCAGCACGTCCAGCGAAGCACCTGCACGATCGGCTGGTGCCGAAGCGGCCGCAGTGGCGAGCGTGGCGTGCTGTTCAGGCCGCTGCGCGCAGGCGCGGGCCGGCCAGCTCCGGCTGCAGCTGCAGGCGCTCGGCGCCCGCGTAGCAGACGAAGCGCCGGTTCGTGGCCCGGCCGATGGCGCACAGGCCCAGGCGCTGGGCCACCTCGTGGCCCATCTGCGTGATGCCGCTGCGCGAGACCACGATCGGCACGCCCATCTGCGCGGACTTGATCACCATCTCGCTGGTCAGCCGGCCCGTGGTGTAGAACACCTTGTCGGCGCCGGACAGGGCCATTTCGGACAAGCCGTCGGGCGCCGCAGGGTCGCCCGACGGCGCGAGAACCCCCTCGTGGGGCAGCGCCGCACACCCAGTGGCCCCCGTGGGGGCCTCCTGCCTCATCCACATCCAGCCCGCTATGGTGTCGATGGCGTTGTGCCGGCCCACGTCTTCCACGAAGACCAGCATCTCCTCGCCGCGAAACAGCGCGCAGCCATGCACCGAGCCGGCCGACTTGTAGGTGGACTCCTGCAGCCGGATCGCGTTGACGATGCCATACAGCTGGGCCTGGCTCAGCGTGGCGGCGGGCAGTTCGATCCCGTCGATCTCGTCCATCAGTTCACCGAACACACTGCCCTGCCCGCAGCCGGTGGTGACCACTCGCCTGGCGGTCTTCTCTTCGATCCGGTCGATGCCGCGGTGGGTCTTGACGGCGGCCGCGCCGACGTCCCAGTCCACGGTAATGGATTCGACTTCAAAAGGCGACGTCAGCAGGCGCTGGTTGCGAAGGTAGCCCAGCACCAGCAGTTCGGGGTGCGCGCCCAGCGTCATGAGGGTGACGAGCTCACGCTTGTCCACGTAGACGGTCAGCGCACGCTCGGCCGGAATGGACAGGCGCTCGGTTTCGCCAAACTCATTGACCGCGAGGACCTCCCGGGTCAGGGGCGCCTGGGCGCGACTCAGACGCGGCAGCACGGCGCCGTGGTCAACAAAAGGGGGCATGACAAGGTGCCGGTGGGGCCCGCCCCACGGGCCTCCGGTGTGACAGACATCGAGGGAATCAGGGTTTCTTGGCCGCCTGCGCGGGAGCCGGTGCTGCCGCAGCGGCTGCAGCCACCCCAGGAGCCGCGGGCGGCGGATAGACAAACGGGCCCGGATCGACGCACGCAGGCATTTCGGCGGCGGCTGCCGTGGGCTTGCCCTCGGCCTTGGCCGTCTTGTAGTAGTAGGCCGCCACGCGGTCCTGCGACTTGCACAGCTGCCAGGCATCCACCTTGCCGCTCCAGGCGGTCTTGGCCGCGGCTTCGGCCGCCTTGGCCTTGGCCTCGTCGGTGGGAGGGGGTAGCTTGGCCAGGGCCGCGGTGGCCAGCAAGCCGGCGGCGGCCAGAATGATCAGGGACTTCATGTCGGACTCCCGTGTGGGTTCAAACCTGGACGGTCGGGGCAGCGACCGTCTGTTGTGAGCGTTGCGCCGGAACGCGCCCCGCCTGGATGTCTTCAAGCCAGCCCTCGTGGTGCTCCCTGGCCCAGGTCTCGTCCACGTAGCCGGTCTTCATGCCTTCCATCGCGCCCTCGGTGATCCAGCCCAGGTAGATGTGCCCCATGAAGATCACCATCATCAGGATGTTCGAAACGGAGTGCACCATGTGCGCGATCTGCATGGTCTGGCGCTCGTAGACCAGGCCGGGAATCAGCTTGTCGAGCACCAGGCCCGACGCCACGCCCACCAGGCCCAGCACGAACACGCCGGCCCAGAACACCACTTTTTCGCCGGCATTGAAACGGCCCGACTTGATCTCGTGCCCGGACAGCATGCCGCCGCCCTTGAGCAACCAGGTCAGGTCACCCTTGGCCGGCAGGTTGTCGCGCACGAAGGTCACGATCACCACCACCAGCGAGACCGCGAACACCGGGCCCGCAAAATTGTGCACATTCTTCAGGGCATAGGCCAGCCAGCCGAACAGCGTGTGGCCGAAGAGCGGCAGCAGCACATACTGGCCGAACGCCATGACCAGACCGGAAATCGCCAACATCGAGAAGGCAATGGCATTGGCCCAGTGGGCCGAGCGCTCGAACGGGGTGAAGCGCTCCAGCTTGCGTCCGGTGGGCGCACCCTTGAGCTTGATGGTTCCGGCGCGCCAGTAGGCCAGCGCCAGGCCACCCAGCACGATCAGCAGCAAGGCACCACCATAAGGAATGATCCAGCCGTTGCGGACCTGCCGCCAGGCCTCACCGGCGTTGGTCAAGCGCGAGCCAGGGTACTGGACAAAGGGCTGGATCAGGTTGCCCGCCTCGGGCGCCTCGCTCTTGGGCAGGCTGCTGTAGCCGGTGACGCCGCTGCCCACCTGGCGCCACATCGGTGCGTTGTTGCCGGGCTGCACCTGGGCGCGCTCGCCGTTGTTCTGCTTCACGTAATTCGGATCGGTGCTGGCATCGGGCGCCAACTCGAACACATTGGCGCTCTTCACGCCGGCTTCGGCCGCGGCCGCGGGCGCTGCCGCCGCAGGCTGCAGCGCGGCGGGGCTGCCCTGGGCCTGCGCACCCAGGCCCAGCACCAGCAGTGCGGCGGCAATCAGGGGTCGGATCATGATCGTCTCCCGGGTTCAGTTGCCGACGCGCGTGTATTCATTCTGGCCATACTGGGTGCGGGCGCGCATCTCGCCTTCCCAGCTGGTCTTGTCGCCCACTTTCCAGCCCGGCGCGGTGAACGCGGCCACTCCGGTGCCAGCCCAGGGCGCCACGCTCTTGCGGCCTTCGCCGAGAGACTGGGGCTTGTCGCCGCACGCGGCCAGCAGAAGAGCGGCCGAAAGAACCAGAAACAGCGCCTTCATGATTTGCCTCCTGCGTCCTTGCCCCCGGCCTTGGAACCGTAGGCGGTGCCCCAGCCCCAGACTTCCGCGCCCTTGCCGCGCTGGACGACCCGGGTGCGCAGGATGTCGGCCAGCACGTCACCGTCACCGGCCAGCAAGGCCTTGGTGGAGCACATCTCAGCGCAGATCGGCAGCTTGCCCTCGGCGAGGCGGTTGCGTCCGTATTTCTCGAACTGCGCCTCGGATCCATTGGCCTCCGGACCGCCGGCGCAGAAGGTGCACTTGTCCATTTTGCCCCGCACGCCGAACGTGCCCTGCGACGGGAACTGGGGCGCGCCGAATGGGCAGGCATAGGAGCAGTAGCCGCAGCCGATGCAGACATCCTTGTCGTGCAGCACGACACCTTCGTCGGTGCGGTAGAAGCAGTTGACCGGGCACACCGCCATGCAGGGCGCATCGGAGCAGTGCATGCAGGCCACGGAGATCGATTTTTCCCCCGGCTGGCCGTCGTTAAGCGTCACCACCCGGCGGCGATTGACGCCCCAGGGAACCTCGTTCTCGTTCTTGCAGGCCGTGACGCAACCGTTGCATTCGATGCAGCGCTGCGAGTCACAGATGAATTTCATTCTTGCCATCGTGTTCCCCTCATGCCTTCTCGATATTGCAGATCGTCGTCTTGGTTTCCTGCATCATCGTCACGGCGTCGTAGCCGTAGGTGGTGCCGGTGTTGACCGCCTCGCCACGCACGATGGGGTGCGCGCCGGCCGGGTAGTAGGCCAGCAGGTCTGCGCCCTGCCAGTGTCCCGAGAAGTGGAAGGGCAGGAACACGGTGTCGGGGCCGACGCGCTCGGTCACCAGGGCCTGCACGTTCAGCCGGCCGCCGGTGGGCGTGGTGACCCAGACCCGGCCGCCATTGACAACACCACGGTCGGCAGCGACCTTCGGGTTGATCTCGACGAACATCTCCTGCTGCAACTCGGCCAGCCAGGGGTTGGAACGGGTTTCCTCGCCACCGCCCTCGTACTCGACCAGGCGCCCCGAGGTCATGATCAGCGGGAATTTCTCGTACAGCTTGTCCGCAAGGTTCTTGTCCTGCAGGCTCTTGAACAGGGTCGGCAGCCGCCAGAACGCCTTCCTGTCGGCCGCGGCCGGGTACTTGGCCGCCAGGTCGGGCCGGGTGCCATACAGGGGCTCGCGGTGCTGGGGAATCTGGTCGGGGAAGTTCCAGACCACGGCGCGCGCCTTGGCATTGCCGAAGGGATGGCAGCCGTGGACCTTCATCACCACGCGCTGGATGCCGCCGGACATGTCGGTCTTCCAGTTCTTGCCCTCGGCGGCTGCCTTTTCCGCATCGGTCAGATCGTTCCACCAGCCCAGCTTCTTGAGCAGGATGTGATCGAATTCCGGGTACCCGGTGGTGATGTCGGCACCCAGCGAGCAGGAGCCGTCTTCAGCCAGCAGGCTCACGCCTTCGCGCTCGACACCGAAGTTCGCCCGGAAGTTGCCGCCGCCGTCCATCACGTGTTTGGAGGTGTCGTACAGATTGGGCGAGCCCGGATGCTTGAGCTCCGCCGTGCCGTAACACGGCCATGGCAGGCCGAAGTAGTCGCCCGTGAAGTCGTAGCCGGTTTCCTTGTCCTTGCCGCCCTTGGCCTTGAGCGTCTTCACGTCGAAGACATTCATGTTGCGCATGTGGGCCTTCAGCCGCTCGGGGCTCTGGCCGGTGTAGCCGATGGTCCAGACGGAGCGGTTGATCTCGCGCAGGATCTCTTCGGGCACCGGCTCATCCAGGCCCTTGACCTTCTGCATCTTGTAGTTCTTGACCAGCTCCTTGCCGAAGCCCAGCTTCTCGGCAAACTGGTACATGATCATGTGATCGCTGCGGCTGTCCCACAGCGGCTCGATGACCTTCTCGCGCCACTGCAGCGACCGGTTCGATGCGGTCGCGGAACCCGTGGTCTCGAACTGGGTCGCCGCCGGCAGCAGGTACACCGCGCGGTTGGGATTCAGGTCCTCGGGCTTGCCCGGCATGGCCGCCATCGCGGCAGTGGCCGACGGGTACGGGTCCACCACGACCAGCAGATCCAGCTTGTCCATGGCGCGCTTCATCTCCAGGCCGCGGGTCTGCGAATTGGGCGCATGGCCCCAGTAGAAGATGCCGCGCAGGTTGGAGTCCTGGTCGATGAGGTCGTTCTTCTCGAGAACGCCGTCGATCCAGCGCGACACCGTGATGCCCGGCTTGGACATCATCGCGGGCGACGCGAACTGCTTCTTGATCCACTCGAAATCGACACCCCAGGCCTTGGCGAAGTGCTTCCACGCGCCCTCGACAATGCCGTAGTAGCCCGGCAGCGAATCCGGGTTGGGGCCGACGTCGGTGGCGCCCTGCACGTTGTCATGGCCGCGGAAGATGTTGGTGCCGCCGCCGCTCTTGCCGACGTTGCCCAGCGCCAGTTGCAGGATGCACGAGGCGCGCACCATCGCGTTGCCGGTGGTGTGCTGCGTCTGGCCCATGCACCAGACGATGGTGCCGGGGCTGTTCTCGTGCAGCATCGTGGCGACCTTCAGCATTTGCGCTTCCTTGACGCCGCAGGCCTCCTCGACCTTGTCCGGCGTCCACTTGGCCATCACCTCGGCCTTCACCGCGTCCATGCCGTAGACCCGGTCATGGATGTATTTCTTGTCTTCCCAGCCGTTGTTGAAGACGTGATACAGCAGGCCGAACAGGAAGGGAATGTCGGAGCCCGAGCGGATGCGCACGTACTCGTCGGCCTTGGCTGCGGTGCGCGTGAAGCGCGGGTCCACCACGATCATCTTGCAGCCGGTCTCCTTGGCGTGCAGCATGTGCACCATGCTGACCGGATGCGCCTCGGCGGCGTTCGAACCGATGTACAGGGCGACCTTGCTGTTCTGCATGTCGTTGTACGAGTTGGTCATCGCACCATAACCCCAGGTGTTGGCCACGCCGGCCACCGTGGTGGAGTGGCAGATGCGCGCCTGGTGGTCGCAATTGTTCGAGCCCCAGAAGCTCACGAACTTGCGAAGCAGGTAAGCCTGCTCGTTGCTGTGCTTGGACGATCCGACGAAGTAGACGCTGTCAGGCCCGCTGGCCTTGCGCAGCTCCATCATCTTCGCGGTGATCTCGTTGAGCGCGACATCCCAGCTGATGCGCTGGTACTTGCCGTTCACCAGCTTCATCGGGTAGCGCAGGCGGTATTCGCCGTGGCCGTGCTCGCGCAACGACGCCCCCTTGGCGCACAGGCCGCCCATGTTGATGGGGGAGTCGAACACCGGGTTCTGGCGCACCCAGACACCGTTCTCCACGACCGCATCGACCGCGCAGCCGACCGAGCAATGGGTGCAGACCGTGCGCCGCACCTCGACCTTGCCGGTGCCCACCGCAGTGGCGCTGGCCGCGTCCGCCTTGCGCACCAGGCTGAGCTGGCCGGCCGCGAGGCCCACCCCGACGCCGAGCCCGGAGCGGCGCAGAAAACTGCGGCGGTCCATGGTGGGCAAGGCCGCGGAGAGGCCGCGGCGAAGACTGTGCACAAAGGGCGATGACGGGGTGCCACCGGGCAAAGTGCCGGACTTTCTGGTCAACAACATGGACAACTCCTGGCCGACGGGCCTAGATGCGGGCGGTCTGGTAATACTGACGGACGTGATCGGACAGACTGTAGCCCCCACCGTTGGGGGGCGCTTTGGGAAGCGCGGCGGTCGCCGGCGTGGCTTCACGCACCCCAGGCAACAGGCTGGCGGCCGCAGCAAGGGCACCGACGGTGCCCGCTCCGACAAGGGCGGTGCGGCGCGACACCGGGCTGGGAGGTTGATTCATGCAATGTCTCCTGAAGGGCTCCACGTAGGAACCGTTGTGCATATGCGAACCAATATAGCAAGGCCTTTCCATCCGGGCAAGGGTGGATTACGCGAAGTCGTGTCTCCTGGGCGCACCACGGCAACGCGAGGAAACTCCTGAATCAGTAGCAGGAAACGACCCTCTCACGCTGGGGAATGGCCAGAAATTCACGAATCCCTTTTCACCGGCGCCGGAAACCAGTCCTCGGGCTTGACCACTTTCGCGTCGTGGGGATCGCCCATGTAGTGCGGCGACATGATCTGCACACCGTACTCGTTGAAGACATCCTGGATGTTGGCGTGAAGCATGCTCATTACTTCCGCGCGGGGACGCGGCCGGCTGGGCACGGCCTGCGCGACCAGACGGTACTCCGGGTAATAGTCGGACAGGGCCACCTGAAAAACCGTCGGCGCAGGAGACTGAAGGATGCCGGGGGTCCGCTTCGCCGCCTCGACCAGCATCGCCTCCACCTGGCGCCAGGGCGTGTCGTAGCCGATGGTGACCGTGGTATCGACGACGTAGCCGTCGCCTTGCACGGAGCGCGAATAGTTCTTGGTCACCGTGCCGGTGATCATCGAATTGGGCAGCGTCAGCTCCTCGCCCAGCCCGGTGCGAATGGTGGTGGTGAACATGCCCATCTTGACCACGGTGCCTTCGTGCTCGCCAATGCGCACGTACTCGCCCTGCCGGATCGTGCTCGTGTAGGTCAGGATCAGTCCGGCCGCGCCCTGACCCACGATGCTGGACGCGCCGAGCGACACCATGACGCCCAGCAGCACGGACAGCCCCTTGAAGGCGTCCGTCTCGGCGCCCGGGAGATAGGGGTAGGCCATGGCGATGGCAAACAGCCAGATGCCGATGCTGAACAGGCGCCGTGTGGTGGGCATGGTCTCGCGGCTCAGCCAGCTGATCGACGTGCCGGCGCGGACCATGCGCTCGAAGAAGCGGCCCAGAAACCCGATGAAGACGCGCGCCAGCATGAAGATCGCCAGCGCAATGCCCAGACCTGGAACGGCCTCCAGCATGCTGTGCAGGATCACCCCGATGACGTTCAGCAGGTAGTCGTTCAGCCGCTCACCCCAGGCTCGGGTGTAGGGAAAACGCGAAAGCAGGAAGCTCGCCCATTCATAGGTCAACAGCAGGATCACCAGCCCGCGCAGCGCCTTCAGCACACGCTGAAGAAATGGCACGAGTTGATGCCCCTCGATGATCTGGGTGCCGCCGATCTTGAGATTCCTGACCCGCGTCTCCACGCTCGAAACCAGGAGCTTGTCCAGCCAGACGCGCAAACGCACAACCAGCCAGACCATCAGCCCAAAGACGAATGTCGCGATGGCCGAGATACCCAGCGCCGTGAGCAGCAGGTGCAGATCCCGCGCTTCGCGATTTTCGGCAATGATCAGTTCCAGCTGACGCGCAGCCTGGCTGGCCGTTGCCTTCACATCGTCCTGCCGCAAGGGATCGACGTCGCCGGCCGTCACCACGAAAGCCAGCCGCTCATCGATCATCAACAACTGCCCCTCCGGGTTGTTCTTGACGGACACGGCGAGCTTGCCACCCTGGTTCAGCGCTTCATTGATCGAAAAACGCGCCCTGTCGACACGCGCCTTGGGCGGTGCCCCCAGCAGACTGGATCGAAACACCACCACGGGCCGGTTGAACATGACCAGCGTGGCCGCATCGCTCGATGGCTCGGCATTGGCGGGTTTCGCTGACGGCGTGGCCTGGGACCAGGCCGACCCCATGAGCAGCAGGGTCAGCACCAGTACGGTCAGGGCTCGCAAAACTGATCGCATTTCAAGGCTCCGGTTTTCGTTCACCCGCAATATAGTCCGCCCGGCATGAAAAACCGGCCGTACACAGCATATTTCGCCTCTTGAAATCAAGCCCCAACGGGCCTACCACGACCCCCAGCCGGCCTCAGCGCCCCACCGCCTTCATCGCCGCCACGATGCGCACCGTTTCCACGCTCAGACGGTACGCAACGAACGTGTGAGCCAGCGTGTGATGAAGCCGTCTCAAGAAAATTTACAGCGGGTGCATCAGATGGGAATCTCGTAGGCCTGGTTGCTCCGAACCCAGGACGCAAGTCCCGCCTTGATGTTTTTCACTCGCCAGGCGGCAAAGGCCGGGTCGGCATTGACGGCATCCAGCGTCGCTCCCAGTTGGGCCGAGGAATCGAACCGGCAGGCAAAGACCATGTTGCCAACCTCGCCCACCTGAACCGACCAGACGCTGACCTGCGCCCCGTGCTTTCGCCACAGGTCGGCGGACTCCTTGATCAACCCCAGAAGGGCTGGAAGGTCGGCACCCGGTGTGGGTGCGAAAACGTACTGAAGCATTGTCTGAGCCATCGCATTCTCCTGTTGAAGCAACGGCCTGCAATCGGACCGCCGCCGTCGCATTGAGCGCCCGAATCTGACATCCGTCAAATTTCAGGCATCCCCGCCACCAAAGCCCACGACGGCAGCGAGGCAGGACCTTCGCGCCCGACTGGTGCCATCGGTGCGTCGCGCTTCCTGCACCGGCTTACCCTGAATCGACGCTTCACAAACCATAGCAATTTATGACCATTCCACGACGGGATGAGGCTATTTTCCCTTGAAATTCAGCCCAAACGGGCCGTCTCAGGCCCCCAGCGGCCCTCAGCGCCCCGCTGCCTTCATCGCCGTCACGCTGCGCACCGTTTCCACGCTCACCGTGGTCACGCGTGCCAGCAGATCGATGACTTTTTCCTTGTGGTCGGCAAAGCGGTAGGTGTCAAACTTCTCGCGAATGGTGGGGTCCTTGGGCTTCTTTTCCTTGTAATGGTCAAGCACCCAGTCCAGCGCGCAGCGGTTGCCGAGTCTGTAGGTCCAGGCCTCGGGCGGGATGCCGCGCAGGGTGGTTTCGCTATCGAGCGTGATGCAACCGGCGGCCGGGTCGGCGCGCAGGATGGCTTTGGGGGACAGTCCGGCGGCGCGGGCTTTGGCTTCGGGAGTGTCGGTGCGCGCGAGCAAGACCGGCGCCACGGCTTCATAGCCGATGTGCAGCGCCATCAGCGCCTGGCACCAAGAGGACCGTGGCCAAAGAACCTTTCGAACCTATCGCCGATGTTGCACGATCGGGCCTTCCCACTTCGGCCCATCAAGCAACTGGTAGGCCCCATTTGATTGACACCTTTCGATCCAATTGATTCCACTCCAGCGGGCGGTTGCGCCAGTGGGAATCAATCGCTTGAGTGAAGTCTGGTCGAACCAGTTTGGCGCGCGCTTCCAACCAGTCGACGTTTTCCCGGCGAATCACAAGCCCCTCCAGGGCGCCAGGCCGAAAACGGCTCTGGTCGTTCGAAATCCATTGACGTAACTGCGCCATGCCAACCCGCCCGGAATGCAGGCGCGGAACAACGGTCAGTCCGTGCAACCTGGCCCATGCATCGCGCCGCACCGTGCTCCAGAAGCGGCCTTCCGTGCGGTCATAGATGTCAAACAGCAGCCACCAGTCAGGGAGCGTCGCGTAGTCCAGCGAATGACGCGCCGCGCACCATTCGCCAAACGCCATCAGGTGCGTGCCCAGCGCATCGAAAAGGCGGTCTTCATGCGCCGCCAGCCACGGCCCCAGCCGTGCGAACTGTCCGTGAAACGGCGGCGCCAGGTACTGGCCCCTGTTTTGCGGCCGCACCTGCCCTTCCGGCGAGACAGAAAAACCCAGGCTCGCGCCATCCAGCTTTTCCTCAACCACCACCTCGCCCGCAAGTACCTCAGCCGCATCGGCGGGTGACAGCACCTTGTCATCGCGCGGAACCCCCGGAGCCAGCCAAGCGATGTGCGGTGTGTGGGGAAAGCGAAAGAAGGCGGTCATGGCTATTTATTGTGTTTTTCTTGCCATTTTGCGCGGAGCCAGTCTTCCAGCAAATGCTCTACCTCCAGCCCCGCCGCCGCCAGTGGCGCCTTACAGTCCAGCCAGTCAGTGTCGCAGGCATTCGTCAACTTGCAGACGTGGCCTTCGCTGATTGCAGCAAGACCAGCGGACACCATTTTCCGATCCGCCAGATCGGTCACGCTGTCGGCCAGGGAGGGCACAAGCACGGCATGACCATCAACATCCAGTTCCAACCCAACCCAAATGACCTCGTTTTTGTCCTTTTTCCGCATCAGCGCAAGCCACCCATAGTCCTGCTCAGTCAACTTGTTCAGGTATTCGCCACATATACGCCAATCCCAGTCCAGCACAGCGTGCCGCTCTGGATCTTGTTCAAATTCCTGCATCCACTCCAAGACCCTTTTGCGCAATGCCTCCTCTTGTACAGGCGTCGATCCGGGCCGAAACGGAGATCCATCGTCCGCCGCGCTGGCCACGATCAACACATTGGTGTCCACCACTCGCGATTCAGCCATTCGCAACCTCATGCATGCGCTGTGCGCGGGCCTTCGCCTGCTCGCGCGCCTCGCCGACGCTGTCGCCAAAGAAGTTTGGCGGCCAATTCTTGACAGTCCCAAACTCGTCAACGTCAAGTAGACGCAAGACCGCGTCGGCACCTTGCCGCTCAACGAACAGCATTCGACATTTTTGCGTGTTGGTCTTGCGCCGAGCAATTAATGTTTGCATGCGCCGGAACAGATGCTCGGAGTGCGTTTCAACAATAAACTGCACGTCGCGTTGTTTGCTAACTTCCACAAACATCTCAGCTAGGACCGACTGCGCCAGCGGATGCAAATGGATTTCGGGCTCCTCCAGCAATACCGTGCTACCGCGTGGGACGAAGTAAGCGACGGTCAGTACGGGCAATACCTGAGAAATACCGATGCCCACATCCCGTAAGTTGGCCGCAACACCGTCCTTGTGGATGACCAACTCGTAGCGGCTAGAGCGACCCACTTGCCGGACTTCGATTTTTTCGGCAACTCCCATTTTTTTCAACCAGCGAGAAACGCCATCAAGCGTCTCGCCTTGATCCTCGGCCTTTAGCAGGGCGCTAGCCAGCAAGGCTTCCATCACCTTGTGACCGTCGCTACCCACCTCTCCCGGCTTGGATTTGTTCCACACATAGTCCCGCTCAGGTTTACGGCGCAAGGGCCCGAGATAAACGATGGCCTCTAGCTCGCGACGAATCGCCAAACTCAAATCCTGCAAGTGTGCGCCGTCAGCCCCAAGCAGGGCGATGGCCTCCGCCGGCAATGCGATTGATCTTTCCGGAGCCAAAAGGCGTCCTTTTGCACGCGGTTGCGCTTCGTCGTCGACCATCAGGGAATACGCACCTTTGTCACGGCGGATCGCCCGGAAACGACGTGCAACGGTAGAAAGGGTTAACTCCTGAATAGCAACGGCCCCGCTGGATGTTTGTCCATAACTGCAGGCAAATTGACCTTCTTGAACTCGTTCGTCACCGGGTCGACGGAAGTTGAAAGCCAACTCAAACTGGCGCGGTGCGTTGGCGCCGTGCGTCAACACATTGTCGAAATCACCGAAGTTGAAGAAGTCATGGGCTTCGTCTCCGCCAAGATTCAGGTGAATGGTCCTGTCGGGCGAAGCCACTGTCTGCTTTAGCAGCAACAGGCTCTGCAGCAAAGTGGACTTGCCTGACGAGTTGGTGCCCAGCAGCATCGTGACCGGGGCCAGCGTCACAGCGCCACTCTCACGCCAAGCTTTCACATTCTTGAGTTGAATTTGATCGATCACCTCGAACCACCTTGCTTCCAAATTTATAGCTAGCTACAACCATTCACCGACGGAAAACTGCCGATTATTCACCTGAATTGTCCCGAGGCGCGCCCGTCCAGTCGGCCTCAGCGCCCCGCGGCCTTCATCGCCGCCACGATGCGCACCGTTTCCACGCTCACGGTCGTGACGCAGGCCAGCAGGTCGATGACCTTTTCCTTGTAGTCGGCGAAGCGGTAGGTGTCGAACTTCTCGCGGATGGTGGGGTCCTTGGGTTTCTTTTCCTTGTACTGGTCGAGCACCCAGTCCAGCGCGCAACGGTTGCCGAGCTTGTAGGTCCAGGCCTCGGGCGGGATGCCGCGCAGGGTAGTCTCAGTATCCAGCGTGATGCAACCGGCGGCCGGGTCGGCGCGCAGGATCGCTTTGGGGGGCAGGCCGGCGGCGCGGGCCTTTTCGTCGGGGGTGTCGGTGCGCGCCAGCGGGAACGGCGCGACGGCTTCATAGCCGATGTGCAGCGCCATCAGGGCCTCGCCCCAAGCGGCCCAGTGCCAGAAGTCAGCCGGCGACGTGCCGTAGAGCGGGATGCGCGGGAATTCGCGCTTGAGGTTCTGCGCGTATTTCTCGCGGTACACGGGGTCGTGCAGCACGGCGTAACAGTAGTGGAAGATGGCTTCCTTGGTGATCTTTTTCGGCTTGCCGGCGCCCGTTCCAACGCCCTTCGCCGTTCCCGTCACCGCTCGGGCTGAGCCCGCTGAAGGCTCTGCCAGCCCTTCGAGAGGCTCAGGGCGAACGGGGGGTTTGTAGTGCGCAGTGAACTGCTTGAGAGCCCAGTCGGTGATGTTGTCGACTCGCTCGCCCGACTCATAACGCCAAAACGGCAAACACTCGGTTCCGGCCGCTGCACCGACAAAGTGCAGGTCCGGCAAGCTGGAAACGGCAGACGCCATGAACGGCTTTTGCGAGCCGGGCTGGGTATAGACAATGGCCCTGTTATCCCACTCACCCTCGACAGGGAAAATGGAGTCTTGCTGGTAAAGCCGGTGCGTGATGACGTCGGAGTAGTAAGTCCAGCGGCGGAAAAAAGGGCGGTACATGGCCGACCGGACTCGCACCGGGTCCATGGCAAGCGCGGTTCCGCGCACGAGGTGCGCTTCGAGCTCGGATGTCCACTTGATTTCCCGGGACACAAACTCACCCGTTTTAGCTGGCCTCTTCGTAGAGCTCCACCGTAGGCGCTCACTCTCGTAGGTGTCAACAAAGTGCTGCACTTTCGCTTGAAGAACATCGCGGGACTCGTCGTAAACCCATTCGTCACGATTCGTCACGACGCCAAGCGAAAGCTGCTTGAAAATTGCCCGCTCCTTCCCCGCCGTCGTCGCCGCTTTCGTCGCCTTGCTCGCCAGCGGCATCAGCGTCTGGAAGTCGTTGCTGGTCAGGTTCACCCAGTTGTGCATCTTGTCCGGCTGTACCTCGTCGAAATCGAGGGCGCGCATCGGGTGGCTGGCGAGGAAGCTGAGCTTTTCCTCGGCGGTTTCCATCTCGGGCCGGCGCACGTAGTGCACGCGAGCGAGGCGCTTGTCGCGGGTGGCGCTGACTTTCTTCACCATGAAGCTGATCGCCACGCCGGTCTGGATGCCGAAGACATTGTGCCTGGTGCCGCTGAGCTTGGGATTGGCGCGCACGTCGCCGCCCAGGTCCACCACGTAGATGTCGGCAAACTCCTGCGCCACGGTCTTGCGGAAGCCGTCGAAGGTGCGGCTCTCGATGAAGCTACGGTTGGTCACGAAGGCCAGCACGCCGTTCTCATTCAAGCGGTCGCTGGCCCAGCGGAAGAAGCGCGCGTACATGTCGTAGAGCTTGGTCTTCTGCGCGGTGCTCTCGGCGATGTAGGTGGCCTTGATGCGCTGGTCGATCTGCGGGTACTCGCGGTTCTTGTTGTTGTCGTTCTCGTTGGCCTGGTTCGCGTTGTAGGGCGGGTTGCCGATCACGACGCTGATCTTGCGGCTGTTCTGGCGCCTGATGCGGGCGACGTTTTCCTCGCTGACGCTGCCAAACAGCTCGGCCGTGGTGCCTTTGGCGGCGGTGTGCAGGCCCACGTTGTCCAGCGTGTCCACGAAGCACAGGTTGGGAAATTCGGCGTACTGGCCGGTGATGGCCGCGTAGGTCGATTCGATATTCAGGTTGGCCACGTAGTACGGCAGGATGGCGACCTCGTTGGCGTGCAGCTCGTGGCGGTACTTGTGCTCCAGCTTTTTGGGCTGGCCGCGGAAGTGCTCCAGCAGCTCGCAGATATAGGTGCCAGTGCCCGTGGCCGGGTCAAGGATGTCCACGTCGCGGTCGATCAGGTTCTTGCCGAAGTGGGTTTCACAGAGCCAGTCGGCGCCGTCGATCATGAAGCGCACGATCTCGTTGGGCGTGTAGACCACGCCCAGGCGGTCGGCGGCTTTGGTGTTGTAGACCTTGTAGAAGTTCTCGTAGATCACCTTCAAAAAGGTCTGCTTCTCGCCGTGGCTGCTGATCTGCGCGGCGGCGGCGCGGATGGCTGCGTAGTACGTTTCCAGGCCCTTGAGCGTGTTCTTCTTCAGCGCGCCCGTGAAAAAGGCGCCTTCCAGCGCGTACAGCTCGCGGGCGACGTTGTTGTGCTGGTGAAAGTCGCTCTCATTGAAGACGTTGGCAAAGATTTCCTCGGTCAGGATGTGCTGGATCAGCATCTCGCGCACGTCGGCCTCGCCCAGCGCCGGGTTGATGGCCTCCTGCGCGTGGGTGAGAAACCTGGCCTGCGCCGCGCGGAAGTCGGCATTGCCGGTCTCCTGCTTGTCGATCATGGTGCGCAACGCTTGCAGCACGGTGGGCAGGTCTGCCTTGAACTGCTCCACCGCGGCGCGGAAATCGGCGATCTCCTTGCGCTCGAAGCCGAAGAACAGCTTGAGCAGCTTCTCCAGCTGGACGGTGTCGGCCATGTCGCATCGCAGCACCTCTTCCTTGTGCTGGATGAGCACGGCGGTGCGGTCGTCGCTGAAGATGATGTTGTCCTGCGGATAGCCCTTCTTGAACTTCTTGGTGATCTCTTCGTCCAGATCGTCGGCGGCGTCCTTGGCCTCCCAGTAGCCCAGCGGCATTCGCAGCTCGTGCAAGAGCGCGCCATCGACGGCGATGTTGGTTTTGGTGGCGGTCTTTAGCGGGTACTCGGCCAGGAAGATCAGATCGTGCTGGCGGCCCCAAGCCTTGAGCAGGTCCTTGAACGCCTCGCGCACGATGGTCTCGCGCTGGCTGCCGCTGGCCCGCTTGATGAGGTCGAGCTGCTTGAGGTAGTCGTTGATCAGGATCTGGCTCATGGGAGGGCTCGGGCGGTCATTTCAGGGGCATTATTGAGCCAAATTGGCCTCATCCCAGCGTCAATTGGTCATGATGCGCTATGGATTTGATATTCAATCGGCACAGATTCAGCCTTCGCTGCCAGCATGCCGAGGCCCAAGGCAGAGGCATCGCGCGCTTCCGGCACGCCACTCGTTGGCGACAAAGGCTTCGCAATGCATAGCAGCCAATGACCATTCCACCCTGGGAACAGCCCATTTTTGTCAGGAATCGAGCAGATCGAAGCCCTGCGCCTCCACGCTGAGGAAGGCGCGGGTGAAACCGGCCAGGTCGGCGTTGAAGCGGGCCTTAGGATGGGCGGCGATGGCGTCGCACATCTCCCCGGCCCAGGGCTGGATGTGGCGGGCAAAGAAAGCCTGCTGGCGGGCCAGGTTGGCCACGGCCACGTCGTCGCCCGCGATCAGGTAGCGCATGACCTCGCACAGGCAGGCGAAGTGGTCTTCGGTCTCGGACATGGCCTCGTCGCGGGCCAGGCCCAGTTCGGCCAGGTCGTCGCGCAGCTTGATCAGGGGCTTCTCGTTGAGGAAGCCGCTCAGGTAGTGGGAGCCGTAGAGGAAGATCTCGGGCTTGCCGACGCCGCCGAACAGATCGTCGTATTCGGTCTGGATCGCCTCATCGCTCAGCGCACGTGCAGAGCCCACCAACGCACGCCAGGGCTCCTCCAGGAAGCCGCCGGCCGCCGGGGCCTCGGTGACGGCCACGCGCAGCTGGGCCAGAAGCTCGGACGAGGGCGGTGCGTAGTACAAGGCGGCCAGCAGGCCGTAGACCTCGGCGCGGGCGGTTTCCTCGTCCAGTGCGGAGCTGTCCGCGCCGGCAGGTGCAAGGGGGAGGCTCATAGGTCGGTGATCCTGGTTTCGTTGTCGGCGGAGTAGATGTCGATGACCCGGCAGTCGCCGCACATTTTCAGGCGCTCGAGCGCCGCACCCTGGAACATGCTGTGTCCGGCCAGCTTGCCCAGCATGGCTTCGATCGCCAGCAGCGTGCCGAACGGCTTGCCGCAGCGCACGCAGGCATAGGGTTGCGTTTCATTGAGCACCCGGGCCGCCTTGCGTTCGTCGCTCAACAACAGGCGCGGCTGCAGCGCCAGCGCCTGTTCCGGGCAGGTGACCACGCACAGGCCGCACTGCACACAGTTTCTTTCGATGAAGCGCAGCTGGGGCAGATGCGGGTTGTCCTGCAGCGCGCCTGCCGGGCAGGCGCTGACGCAGCTCAGGCACAGCGTGCAGCGGTCCTTGTCCACGGTGACCGAGCCGAAAGGAGCGGCGGGCGCCGGCAGCGCGATGGCCTGGGGCCGCGCGCTCTCGGCCAGCGGCGCCTGGGCGATCAGGTGGTCCAGCGCCAGGTCGAGCGTGCCGCGCTTGTCGGCCATGACCGCAAAACGCGCGGGCGCGGTGGCTATCTTCTGCATGGTAGTGGCCAGCGCCTGCAAGCCGGCGTCGAGGTCGGTGGGGCTGGCGGCGCGCAGCAGCTGCAGGTGGGTGCCGGTGTAGCCCAGTCCGTGCAGGATGGCTTGCGCCACGTCCATCTGGGCCTGCAGGCCGTCCAGGTACTGCGGCGCTTCCTCGGCCGTGACCAGCACCACGACCTGGCTGGCGCCGTACGCGATGGCGCTGAGCCAGACGTCCAGACCCAAGCTGGCGGTGTGCCACAGGGACAGCGGGATCACATTCGCCGGCACGCCCTGCGCCACCTTGAGCTGCGCCGCGCGGCCGAGTTCCTCGACCAGCGCCTTTCCGCGCTCCTGGCTGTGCAGCAGGATCACCGCGTCCTTTCCGCCCGCGGCGGCGTAGGTGCTCAGCAGCGTCTTGAGCCGCACGCCCTGCTCGTTGGCGCGCGGGTAGGCGTAGGTGAGCGCCCCAGTCGGGCAGACGGTGGTGCAGGCGCCGCAGCCCACGCACAGGTTGGGGTTGACCTTGATCTGCTGGCGGCTCTTTTCACTGGAGATCGCTTCGGCCGAGCAGATGTCCACGCAGGCGTTGCAACCGGTTTTTTCGTTGCGGCTGTGGGCGCAAAGCTTCTGCTTGTAGACGAAGAACTTCGGCTTCTCGAACTCGCCGACCAGCTCGCGCAGCTTGAGCACCGTGTGCAGGTCCTGGCCGTCCCAGCGGAAATAGCCCTGCGGCAGCGCGTGCTGGTTGAAGGTGGGCGTGGCGCTGGCGGCGCGCAGGTCCAGCACCAGGTCGAAACGCTCGGACTGCTGCGCGGGTGAGCGCGTGAAATCAATGGCGCCAGCCACCTGGCAGGCCTTGGCGCAAGCGCGGTGGGACTTGCATGCCGCCAGATCGATCTGGTAATCCAGGCCGATGGCGTCTTCCGGGCAGGCGGCCACGCAGGCGTTGCAGCGGGTGCACAGGTCCAGGTTGATCGGGTTGTTCGCCTCCCAGCGCAGGTCGAACGCGCCCAGCCAGCCGTTCAGGGCGGTGATGCGCCCGCCCAGCACCGGAAACTGCCGCGCCTGCGCGCCACCGGCGCTGCCCGGGCCCGTGGCGAAGATCGTGATGTCCAGCGCGTCTGACAGCAGCGCCGCCGCGCGCTCGGCGGCATCGAGGGCACCGATGATCAGCACGCGCCCGGCGCTCTTGAAGCTGACCGTGGGCACCGGCTCGGGGTCGCTCAGTCGCGCGGCCGCCAGCAGGGCTGCGATCTTGGGCGTGGCCTTCGCGGCATCGCGGCTCCATCCGCCAGTCTCGCGGATGTTGACAAATCGGATGACGGAGACCGCGCTTTCGGTTTGCTCTGCCAGTTCGGAGAACAGGCGCTTTTCCTGGGTGCAGGCCACGAGCACGTCGTCGCCAGACTGAATGGCTTTCTGGAACGCCCCGGCCTCGCGGCGGCACAGGGTGGAGTGCAGCGTCAGGTCTTCATGCAGGGCCTGGCCCAGCGCCTTGGCGCTCAGCGGCATCGTCCGGTTGCAATCGCAAATCAGTGTGGGCATCGTCGGGGTCCGTGGAACCTGGCTCGGCGCCAGGGGTCGGGGCGCCGTCGGTCGGCGCCGGTAATTCGGGCGGGAGCTCGGACTGTGCCACGTCCGCAGCGGGCGGGCTATCGGCATCATCCCCAGCAACCGGGACATTCGAGCCGCTTGCGGGCTCGTCTTCGACCAGGTTCAGGAAGCGCGCGCTGACCATCTGGCGCAGCATGGCGGCGGGCAGTGGATCGGGCTGGCTGTAGTCGTCAATGTAGATGTCGAGCCGGTCCATCACATTGAAGTGCGGATCGGCAAAAAGCTTCTTGACGGCGGCGTTGCGAACATCCGTGGTCACGCCCCGCGCCATGAAGGGTTTGAAGTCCGACGACGGGTCCAGCGATCGGACATCCTCCAGCGTGAGCGCGGGCGCCTCGTCGCGCGCCGGTGTGCCACCGGCCGTGCCTGGCGTCGGGCCGGCCGCGCTTGGGTCCGCCGGCGGGGCCGCAGTGGCGGCCGGCGCTGCGGCCACAGGCTTGGGCTCTGGCGGCGCCACCCCCTCTTCGCGCACCGCCTGCTTGCGGCGCGACCAGCGCCCCAGAAAACCATCGCTCATGACGCGCCACCATGACCGCCGCCGAACTTCTTCCCGGTGCTCACCACGGCCGGATTGCCGAAGCGGTCCTGCAGGCCGCGGAAGCTCTGCGGCCGCTGCCGGCGCCGGGGTTCGTCCACGTGATGGGCTTCGGCAAACGCGCGCAGCCAGTCGATCACATCGGGGGGCGCCGGCACCTGGTCCACCGTCTCCTGGGCGTCCAGCCAGCGACCGGCGTCGTGGTAGCTCAGCGAAACCATGGCCGGGCGGGCCATCGGTTCGTCGGCCTGGGTCGGTTCTTCTTCCATGCGCCACAGGACAAACCAGCAGGGTGCGGGGGTCGAGACGTTCAGCAGATAGCCATCGGCGTCGTCACGGAACAGCTCGACCGTGAAGCCGGGGTGCAACCAGCGCTCCTCATCCGGTGTCTGCAGCAGGCAGCGCGCCTCAGACCCGAAACCGGACTCATGGGGCACCACGTCGGCCACCACCCAGCGCCAGGTCTGCCAGCGGCTCATCGCGCCGGGCACGCGTTCGCGGCGCATGAGCACCGCGACCTGCAGGCGGGGACGATCGGCGGATTCGGACGGGTTCATGGAGCGTGACGCGCAAAGTGCGAACTGTAAGGCACCCCCGCGAAGCAGGTCGGCGCAAGGGGTCAATAGAATGCCGGCTTGCGCCCGCCAGCCGGGCGCTCCGCTGCCACCGACTTTCGCAGGACCCCGCATGGCTGAACCGATCCGCATCATTTGCTCCATGGCGACGCGCCAGCTGCTGGCCGATCTCGTGGCCGAATTTCGCAAGACGTCGTCACAGGCGGTGCAGGTCGAATCCGTCGGCGGCGTCGATGCCGCCAAACGCGTGCAGGCCGGCGAGGCCTTCGACGCCGTCGCCCTGGCCAGCGACGCCATCGAGCGGCTCACCGAGGCCGGCCACCTCGTGCCCAGAAGCCGGGTCGATCTGGTGCGCTCCGGGGTGGCCATTGCCGTGCGTGCCGGGGCCGTGCGGCCTGACATCGGCAGCGGCGACGCGGTGCGCCGCGCCGTGCTCGCCGCAAAGACACTGGGTTACTCCACCGGGCCCAGCGGGGTGCAGCTGGCGCGCCAGTTCGAGCGCTGGGGCATCGCCGAGCAGATCAAGGACCGCATCGTGCAGGCGCCACCGGGCGTACCGGTGGGCCAGCTGGTGGCCGAGGGCCGGGTCGAACTGGGCTTTCAGCAGCTCAGCGAGCTGATGAACCTGGGCGGCATCGAGGTGCTGGGCCCGCTGCCCGAGGACATCCAGATCATCACCACCTTCTCGGCCGCCGTGTCCGTGACGTGTGCCCGGCCGGACGCGGTGCGCGCGCTGCTGGCCTTCATGGCGTTACCGGCCATGGATGCAGTCAAGCGCCGCAACGGGATGGAGCCGGGCTGAACCCGCACCCACTCGCCTGCCCATGCGCCTGCTCCTGGTGGAAGACGATCCGATGATCGGCGAGACCGTGCTGGACCTGTTGCGCGCCGAGCATTACGCCGTCGACTGGGTGCGTGATGGCGACATGGCCGACACCGCGCTGCTTGACCACGCCTACGACCTGGTGGTGCTGGACCTGGGCCTGCCGCGCCGCGACGGCCTGAGCGTGCTGCGCACTCTGCGCGCCCGGCTCGACCGCACGCCGGTGCTGATCGCCACCGCGCGCGACGCCAAGCCCGACCGCATTGCCGGGCTGGACGCCGGCGCCGACGACTATGTGCTCAAGCCCTACGACCTGGACGAGTTGCTGGCGCGCATCCGCGCGCTGCTGCGCCGTGCCGCAGGGCGCGCCGAGCCCGTGTACGAGCACCAGGGGGTCAGCATCAACCCGGTCACGCGCGAGGTCACCGCGGGTGGCGAACCGGTGGTGCTGTCCGCGCGCGAGTGGGCCGTGCTGGAGCCCCTGCTGGCGCGACCCGGCATGGTGCTGTCGCGCAGCCAGCTGGAGGAAAAACTCTACGGCTGGAAAGACGGCATCAGCAGCAACGCGGTGGAGGTCTACATCCATGGCCTGCGCAAGAAGCTGGGCGCCGATGTCATCCGCAACGTGCGGGGCGTGGGCTACATGGTGCCGCGAGCATGAGCGCGCCTCATTCCCCCTCGCACTCGCTGCGCGCGCGGCTGCTGTGGCTGCTGCTGGCCGCCGTCCTTCTGGGCACGGCCACACAAGGCCTGTTTGCCTACCGCACGGCGCTGGCCGAGGCCGACCAGATTTTCGACTACCACATGCAGCAGATGGCGCTGTCTCTGCGCGCGGGACTGCCGGTCAGCGGCGCGGGCGTGCCCGGCGAGGACGCCTCGGACGGGGCCGCCGATGAATTCGTGGTGCAGGTCTGGACCGCCGACGGCCTGCGCATCTACCAGTCCGGCGCCTGGGCGGCGCTGCCGCAGCGCGCGGTGCTGGGGTTTTCCGAGGTGCAGGCGCGCGGCACGCGCTACCGGGTGCTGTCCGTGCAGACCCGCGGCCAGGTGGTGCAGGTGGCGCAGGACCTGGCCGTGCGCCGCCAGATGGCGCGCACGCTGGCGTTGCGCACCGTGTTGCCCACCGCGCTGATGGCGCCGCTGCTGATGCTCATCGTGTGGTGGGTGGTCACCCGTTCGCTGGCACCGGTGTCGAGGGTGCGGCGCCAGCTCGCCCAGCGTCAGAGTGCCGACCTGGAGCCGGTCAGCGAGGACGGTCTGCCCGACGAGATCCGACCGCTGGTACACGAGCTCAACGGGCTCTTTGACCGCGTGCGCGAGGCCTTTGAAGCGCAGAAGAGCTTCGTGGCCGATGCCGCCCATGAGCTGCGCTCGCCTCTGGCGGCGCTGAAGCTGCAGGTACAGGCCCTGCGCCGCGCGGGCGACGACGAGACCCGTGCCCGCGCAGCCAGCCGGCTGGAGGCCGGCATCGACCGTGCCACCCGCCTGGTGGAGCAGCTGATGGTGCTGGCGCGCCAACAGGCCACGGCCGCATCGGGAACACAGCCGCAGCGCGTCGCGCTGGCCGCCATCGCCCGCCAGGCCGTGGGGGAGCTGGCCGAGGCGGCCCATGCGCGCCAGATCGACCTGGGCCTGACATCCGTCGACGAGGCGCTGGTCCGCGGCTACCCCGATGCGCTGGACATGCTGGTGCGCAACCTGTTGGACAACGCCATCAAATACACCCCGCCGGGGGGTACCGTGAACCTGGAGATCGCCAGCGTGGACGGCGCCCCGCTGCTGCGCGTGGACGACAGCGGGCCCGGCATCGCGCCCGACGAACGCGAGCGGGTGCTGGACCGCTTCTACCGGATCGCCGGCAGCGACGCCAGCGGCAGCGGCCTGGGCCTGCCGATCGTCAAGGCGGTCGCGGTCCTGCACGGCGCAACACTCGCCCTGCTGCCCTCGCCCAGCCTGGGCGGCCTGCGCGTCGAGGTCCGCTTCTTGCCCGCCGCCTGACCCGCCCGAAACTTAAGACCCGCCTAAGTCGGGGGCCCGATATTCAGAGCCTGTGCATTCACCTGTCTTTGAAAGGATCCCCGATGAAAACTCCCGTGCTCTCCTCCAGCCGTCTGGTTCTGGCGATGCTGGCCTCTGGCGTCATCGGCGCAGCGGGCTTCGGCGCGCTCAGCAGCACGCACGCCAGCTCCGCAGCGACCACCGCCCCGGCGCCCGTCGCCGCTGCTGCCGCACCGGCCGTCACCACCCCCGACTTCGCCCAGATCACTGCGCAGCATGGCGCGGCCGTGGTCAACATCAGCGTTGCAGGCACCAGCAAGGCCTCGGCCGGCGGCCTTGAACTGGACCCGAGCGACCCCTTCTCCGAATTTTTCCGCCAGTTCCCCGGCCCGCGCGGCCGCGGCGGCCCGCAGCAAGGCATGCCCACGCGCGGCCAGGGCTCGGGCTTCATCGTCAGCGCCGATGGCACCATCCTGACCAACGCCCACGTGGTGCAGGATGCGACCGAGGTGACGGTCAAGCTCACCGACCGGCGCGAGTTCAAGGCCAAGGTGCTGGGCTCCGACCCGCGCACCGACGTGGCCGTGATCAAGATCGAGGCGAAGGGCTTGCCCACCGTCACCCTGGGCAGTACCCGCAGCCTGCGCGTGGGCGAATGGGTGCTGGCCATCGGCTCGCCGTTCGGCCTGGAAAACACCGTAACCGCCGGCGTGGTCAGCGCCAAGGGCCGCACTCTGCCCGACGACAGCTTCGTGCCCTTCATCCAGACCGACGTGGCGGTGAACCCCGGCAACTCCGGTGGCCCGCTGTTCAATGCGCGCGGGGAGGTGGTGGGCATCAACTCGCAGATCTACAGCCGCACCGGCGGCTACCAGGGCCTGTCGTTTGCGATCCCGATCGAAATCGCCACCAAGGTAAAAGACCAGATCGTGAGCACCGGCAAGGTCAGCCATGCACGCCTTGGGGTGTCGATCCAGGAGGTCAACCAGGCCTTTGCCGACTCCTTCAAGCTCGACAAGCCCGAAGGTGCGCTGATCTCCAGCGTGGAGGCGGAAAGCCCGGCCGAGAAGGCCGGCCTCAAGAGCGGCGACGTGATCCGCAAGGTCAACGGCCAGCCCGTCATTGCCTCGGGTGACCTGCCTGCCGCGATCGGCCAGTCCACGCCGGGCGAGAAGGTCACGCTCGACGTCTGGCGCCAGGGCCGCAACGAGGTGATCCAGGCGACCCTGGGCGGTGCCAAGGACAAGGCGACGCAGACCGCCAAAGCCGAAGGCGAGCCCGGAAAAGGCAAGCTGGGCCTGGCGCTGCGCCCGCTGCAACCGCAGGAGAAGCAGTCATCCGGCCTCAGCGGCGGCTTGCTGATCGAGCAGGCGGCGGGCCCTTCCGCCAAGGCCGGCGTGCAGCCCGGCGACGTGCTGATCGCTGTCAACGACACCCCGGTGCGCAGCGTGGAGCAGGTCCGTGAACTGGTCGGCAAGAATGGCAAGACGGTCGCCCTGCTGATCCAGCGCGGCGAGAACAAGATCTTCGTGCCGGTTCAGGTGGGTTGATTCGGTTCTGTTTTGATAGCACATTCTGACCGCTGGACGCTGGGGAAGCGCCCATCCGGTCATGAAAGCGGCCCGCAAAGGCCTCTGCACGGCGTGCGGGGCGCCTGCGGGCCGTTCAACTTCTTGCCGAGCGCGGGTAGAGTGAGGCGGCCGAACCCAGGCCCCGCCGATTCCAAAGAAACGCCCCGCGCATGCCCGTCCTTCACCGTGACCTGCTGCCCCAGATTGATGCCGCACGCTGCACCGGCTGCGGCTGGTGCGTCGCAGCCTGTCCGTTCCACCTGTTGAGCCTGGAAACCAAAGGCTGGAAAAAATCGTCGGTACTGGGCGACGCGGCGGCCTGCACCGGGTGCCGGAAATGCGCCGTCCGCTGCCCGTTCAACGTGATCACGATGGTGAAAAAAAAGCCCCCGACGGATGCCGGGGGCTCTTGACGGGCGGGGCCCCGAACCGGGCGTTCAGGCCGCTGCCGCCAGCACCTTGTTCAGCGTGGCGCTGGGTCGCATCACCTGGTCCAGCTTGGCGAAATCGGGCAGGTAGTAGCCGCCGATATCGACCGGCTTGCCCTGCACGGCGGCCAGCTCGTCCACGATGGCTTTTTCGTTCTCGGCCAGCTGCTTGGCCAGTGGGGCGAACCGGGCGGCCAGGGCCGCGTCGTCGGTCTGCTCGGCCAGCGCCTGCGCCCAGTACATCGCCAGATAGAACTGGCTGCCGCGGTTGTCGAGCTGGCCGGTCCTGGGGCTTGGGCCCTTGTTGTTGTCCAGCAGCTTGCCGGTGGCCGCGTCCAGTGTCTGCGCCAGCACCTTGGCCTTGGCGTTGCCGGTCTTGATGCCGAGGTCTTCCAGCGAGACCGCCAGCGCCAGGAATTCACCCAGCGAATCCCAGCGCAGGTGGTTCTCCTCCACCAGCTGCTGCACATGCTTGGGCGCCGAGCCGCCGGCGCCCGTCTCGTACATGCCGCCACCGGCCATCAAAGGCACGATGGACAGCATCTTGGCGCTGGTGCCCAGCTCCATGATCGGGAACAGGTCGGTCAGGTAGTCGCGCAGGATATTGCCGGTGGCGCTGATGGTGTCCAGACCGCGCACCACGCGCTCCAGCGTGTAGCGCATGGCGCGCACCTGGCTCATGATCTGGATGTCCAGGCCGGCCGTGTTGTGCTCGTGCAGGTACATCTTGACCTTGGTGATGAGCTGCGCCTCGTGGGGGCGGTACTGGTCGAGCCAGAACACCACGGGCATGCCGGAGTTGCGGGCGCGGTTGACGGCCAGCTTGACCCAGTCGCGGATGGCGGCGTCCTTGACCTGGCACATGCGCCAGATGTCGCCCTCGCCCACGTCCTGGCTCAGCAGCACCTCCCCGGTGGCGATGTCGACGATGTTGGCCACGCCGTCCTCGGCGATCTCGAAGGTCTTGTCATGCGAGCCGTACTCCTCGGCCTGCTGGGCCATCAGGCCGACGTTGGGCACGGTGCCCATGGTCTTCGGGTCGAAGGCGCCGTGCCATTTGCAGAAGTTGATCATCTCCTGGTAGATGCGGGCGAAGGTGGACTCCGGCATCACCGCCTTGACCTCCTTGAGCCGGCCGTTGGCGTCCCACATCTTGCCGCCGTTGCGGATCATGGCGGGCATGGAGGCGTCCACGATGATGTCATTGGGTGAGTGGAAGTTGGTGATGCCCTTGGCCGAGTCCACCATGGCGAGCTCAGGCCGGTGTTCGTGGCAGGCATGCAGGTCGCGCTTGATCTCGTCCTGCGTGCTTTGCGGCAGCGTGGCGATCTTGTTGTAGAGGTCCACCATGCCGTTGTTGACATTGATGCCCAGTTCTTCGAACAGCTTGGCGTGTTTCTCGAAAGCGTCCTTGTAGAAGATCTTCACGCAGTGGCCGAACACGATGGGGTGCGACACCTTCATCATGGTGGCCTTGACGTGAAGCGAGAACATCACGCCGGTCTTGCGGGCGTCTTCGATCTCCTGTTCGTAGAACTCCAGCAGGGCCTTCTTGCTCATGAACATGCTGTCGATGACTTCGCGGTCGAGCAGCTTGGTCAGGGGTTTGAGCACGATGGTCTTGCCGCTCTTGGTGACCAGTTCCATGCGCACGTCGCGGGCGCGGTCGAGCGTCATGGACTTTTCACCGTGGTAGAAGTCGCCATGGTGCATGTGCGATACGTGCGTGCGCGAGGCCTGGCTCCACTCGGCCATGCTGTGCGGGTTCTTGCGCGCGTATTCCTTGACCGCGCGGGGGGCGCGGCGGTCGGAGTTGCCTTCGCGCAGCACCGGATTCACCGCGCTGCCGATGCACTTGCCGTAGCGCGTCCGCAGGGCCTTGTCTTCTTCGGTCTTGACCTCTTCCGGATAGTCCGGGATGGCGTAGCCCTTGCCCTGGAGTTCCTTGATGCAGGCCTTGAGCTGGGCCACCGACGCGCTGATGTTGGGCAGCTTGATGATGTTGGCCTCGGGCTTCAGGGTCAGCTTGCCCAGTTCGGCCAGGGTGTCAGGCACGCGCTGCGCCTCGGTCAGACATTCCGGGAAGGTGGCCAGCACGCGCGCGGCCACCGAGATGTCGCCGGTGTCCACGTTGATGCCGGCCGGTGCGGTGAAGGTACGGATGATGGGCAGGAAGGCGCTCGTTGCCAGCAGCGGTGCTTCGTCGGTCAGGGTGTAGATGATGGTGGGTTGCTGCTCGCTCATGGTTTATCTCCTGGGATTGATTGTTTATGGGAACACCGCCGGCTGCGCCAGGGGGCGGTCGGTCGTGCGGCATGTTGGCCGATTTTTCTTTCTGCGTTCTGACCTGCATCAGATTTTCCGCAATGCGCTTCCGCATGATGAAAAACAAGCGCAAAAAAGGTGGCCAACTCCACCCCGCGCCGTCGGTCAGCCGGGCGCGTGCCGGGAGGCGTCACCTGGAAACGGCAGATCGACCCGAACTTCCAGCCCCCCCAGCTCCTGGGACCGTCCGAACGCCAAGGTGCCGCCGAGCAGTTCCGCGATGTCGCGCACGATGGTCAGTCCCAGGCCATGACCGCTGCGGCTTTCGTCCAGCCGCACGCCGCGCGCCGGCAGCTTGGCCAGCGCGTCGTCGGAACACCCCGGACCATCGTCGCTGACGCGGATTGCGAGCACCGGCCTTTCGCCGCGCACCGGGCGTTCCGACAGTTCGATCCGCACCCGCTGGTGCGCCCATTTGCAGGCGTTGTCGGCGAGATTGCCCAGCAGTTCGAGCATGTCCTCGCGGTCGAACGGCAGGCGCCGGTCTGGCGCCTGCACCTCGATGCCGAGTGCCTTCTCGTGATGCACGCTCTTGAGCATGCGCACCAGCGCCGGCAACTCGGCTCCCGGGTTGAAGTGCGCGCCGGCGCCATGGCCGCCGGGGCCCGCCAGGCGCGCCCGGCGCAGTTCGCGATCGATCCGCTCATGGATGGCGCCGGCCTGTGCGCGCACCGCCTCGCGCAGGGTCTCGGGCACGCCGGGCGCCTCGCCGGCCTGCAACAGCACCGCCAGCGGCGTCTTCAGCGCATGGGCCAGGTTGCCGACCGCGGTGCGCGACTGGCGCACCCGCTGCTCCAGCAGCACCAGCAGGCGATTGACCTCGTCCACCAGCGGCCGGACCTCGCGCGGGACCGGCCCCTGGATGCGGGCCAGGTGCCCCGCGCCGACCTCCGCCAGCTCATCGCGCACGCGGCGCAGCGGTGCCAGTGCGCGCGAAACCGCCAGGCCCTGCAGCAGCAGCGCCAGCGCCAGCAAGGGCGCGAAAACCGCGAGCGAGAGCAAGCCCGTCTCCCAGATCTCCTGGCGCGCGAGGCTCATGTCCTCAGCCACGAGCAAGGTCACCGGGCGGCCCTGCACCACGCTGCTGCGGGCCAGCACCTTCAACGGGTGGCCATCGGGGCCCCGGGCCTCATAGTCCAGCGACTGACCGGGCCCGGGCACGCGGGCTTCCAGCCCATGGGTGCCCAGCGAGCCCGAAGCCAAGCGGCCACCGCCCTGGATCAGCACCAGGAAATACTGGCCCGAGCCCGGATGCCGGTAGACCGACTCCACCCGCTGCTCGTCCAGCGTCAGCTGGCCCTTCCCGTCCACGTCGATCGCGGACAGCACGCTTTCACTGTCGTGGGACAGGTGCAGGAGGGTCTGCGAATTGGCGAGGTGCACGAGTGCGCCATACAGCACGAAGCCCTGTGTGATGAACACCGCCAGCAGCGTCAGGGTGAGCGTGCGCAGCAACTGCCGGCGTAACGAGCGCATGTCAGCCCCCAGACCCGGCGCCGGTCACCAGCACATAGCCCTGGCCGCGCCGCGTGGCGATCAGTTCGCGCCCCAGCTTGCTGCGCAAGCGGTTGACGAAGACCTCGATGACGTTGCTGTCGGCATCGTGCGTCCCTTCGTAAACATGCCCGATCAGGACGGCCTTGGACAGTACCTGCCCGGGGCGCAGCAGGAAGCAGCGCAACATGCGGAACTCGATGGCCGTCAGCGTCACCTCACGTCCGTCCTGGTGGCAGGCCACCTGACGCGCTTCGTCCAGATGCCAGCCTTCGGCCGAAAGCGGCGCCGGCGCGTGGCCCCGGCTGCGCTTGGCCAGCGCGGCCAGCCGGGCCAGGAGTTCCTCGAAATGAAAGGGCTTGCCCAGATAGTCGTCGGCCCCGGCCTGAAAGCCGTCAACCCGCTCGTACCAGGCATCCCGGGCCGTGAGCACCAGCACAGGCACCGTGATGCCCTTGGCGCGCCAGTCACGCAACACATCCAGGCCCGAGCGATGCGGCAGGCCGAGGTCGAGCACGACCATTTCGTAAGGCTCGACCTCACCGAGATGCGCCGCCTCGACACCATCGGCGCAGGCGTCCACCGCATAGCCCGCCGCCCGCAGATCACGGCGCAGCGACTCCCTCAACAAATCGTCATCCTCAACCAGCAACAGGCGCATGTTTGACGGACATTACCACTTCCGCAGGCTGGACGGTGCCTGCTCGACGGCGCGCCCACCGGTTTCTGCCTCATTCCAGCTTGATCCCAGCATGAGACGGTCATACTTTGCTATCGCCAAGAGAGCAATAGGCCTCTGGCAGAGGCCCGTGGGTCACGAGCCGGTACGAGAGGTCGAACGGGGCGGGGCCAAGCGGGAAGGGGGCGCAAGAAGCGCCGAAATCGCCGCCTCAATGATCGATCCGTTCGCGCTCAGGTGGCGTTTCCCGGCGTCTTGCGGGTCAGCAGATACAGCAAAGGTCCGAACGAGCCGGCCACCAATGTGATCAGCACATACGGCCACACGCTGCGTTTCAAGACCTGGGCGTCCCGCCACATCCAGACCAGCACGAGCACCAGCGCAATCACCAGGTCCACCAGCACCTGGACGCCCGCCCAGCTCTGGAACATCGTCTCAAAAATCCCCCGGTAGCCGTGATGCCACACCGCCACCGAAGTGAGTGCGCCAAACAGAACCAGGGTGACCACCAACAGGATGCGCGCCATGAACAATCCTTTCATTTTGAATGCATGGCGGCAGTATCCGGACCGCAGGTTATCGAGGCAACTACCTTGGAGGTAATCAAGTTCAGACAGGCCTGTGATTCAATCGCGCCATGGACGGGACCTCTCACAACTTGCCGGAAACCTTGCAGCGCACGCGGCAGGCGCGCCGCGTAAGCCAGCTGGAGTTGTCGCTGCGGCTCGGCGTGTCCCAGCGGCATGTGAGCTTTGTAGAAAACGGCCGCGCCCGGCCCAGCCGCGACCTGCTCACCCGCTGGCTGGGTGAACTGGATGCGCCACTGGCGCTGCGAAACGCCGCGCTGTTGCAGGCCGGCTTTGCGCCAGCCTTCCGCGCCAGCACACTTGAAGACCCTGATCTGGCCCAGGCGCGGGCGGCGCTCCGACAACTGTTGAACGCGCACGACCCGATGCCGGCGCTGGTGCTCGACGCGCAATGGAACCTGCTGCAACTCAACCGCGGGGGCGAATGGCTGGCGGCCACCCTGATGGCACCGGAGGCTCTGGCGGGAAGCGGCGGGCCGCCCAACCTGCTGGACATGCTGGTGCACCCGATGGGTCTGACCCGCAAGCTGATCAACCTGCGCGAGGCAGGCCCGGCGTTTCTGGCACAGATGCGTGCAGAGGCCGTGCAGCAGCCCGCCCTGGCCCCCAAGGTCTCGGCATTCGACGCCTTGCTGCGCCAACGGCTGACAGGGCACCTGCCAGCAACGGCCCATCCCGCTCCGGAGGCCCCCGTGTTGACGTTGCGGTTTGCAACCGAACATGGTGAGCTGGCGTTCTTCAGGATGTTCACCACCTTCGGCACGCCCCAGGACATCACCCTGGCCTCTCTGAAGGTGGAGCACATGTTTGCCGCGGACGCCGCGACGGCAGCAGTGGTGCGGGCGCAGGTGCGGTAGGCAGCCCCCCACGAACCCCCGAGCCGCCATGCCCGAACCGACCACCCGTCCGCCGGCCAGGCCGGTTGATCCCAGTACCGGTCCGTCCGGGCTCGATTCCCTCGCCGCCCGCTTGCAGTCCCACCGCGCCCGACGGCTGCCCGGGCGGCACTGGATGGTGCGCTGCGGCGTCGTTCTGCTGATCGCCGAGCAAGGCCCCGGCGGTGCAGCCCCTGCCCTGCTGATGATGCGCCGCGCTGAGCGCGCGGGGGACCCCTGGTCGGGCCAGGTGTCGTTTCCGGGCGGGCGGGTGCAGGTGGAGGACGCGGACACCCGCGCTGCGGCGCTGCGGGAGCTGAGCGAAGAAACCGGGCTGCAGCCGGACGCATCGTTCGTGCCCATCGGCCGCCTGTCCGACCTGCTGACCCGCGAGCATGGCCGCCAGCGCCCAATGGTGGTGACGCCCTACGTGTACCAGGTGCCGCGCGCCCTCGCCGTCGCCCCCGGCGCGGAGGCCGCCCGCCTCTGGTGGGAGCCGCTGACCACCCTGGTCGACACCGATCGGCAACGCACCCAGATCTGGCGCGTGGCCGGCTTGCCCTTGCCTTTTCCTGCCATCGAGGTCAGCGGCGCGCGGCTGTGGGGCCTGTCACTGATGATGGTGAAGGAACTGGTCCGGGCCACCGGCCTGAAGCCCCGCTGACCGCCGCTCGCCAGCCGTCACCCGGGTGGCGCCGGCGGTGCCAACGCGCGCCAAGTCGGGATGCAGTGTCGCGCCAGCGCGGTGACCCAGTCCGGATCGGCCGGCACAAAGGCCAGGCCGAAGCGCGGGCTGACCACAAAACCGGCGCGCTCGAAAGCATCGGGGTCCTGCGCCGCGACAAACGCCGGCAGCGCGCGAAAGGGAATCGCCACCTCGCCCAGATGCATCACCGGCGCGCGCTGCGTCACCTCCTCCAACCGGCCCGACGCCTGAAAACGGAACACCACCCCGCCGTAATCGAACACCTCCAGCGCCACGTCATTGATGAAACGGCGCAAAGGTGGGCCCTTGCGCCGCAGCAACGCAGCGCGGGTGGTGCTGAACGGGAGGTCGTCCACCTGGACGAAGGGCGTGAGATGCATCGTGGGGCGAGCCTGTGGATTCGCGAATCGAAAAAGGTGGGAAGCGGCCCGCTGAAGCCCTTCGGCTCACGATGACCTGCGATCGCGACAGCAGACTGACTGCCGTCACTCACAGAACACATCGCATGAAGATCACGGACTGCTTCAATGCTTCGGGAAAGTCAGGCGGTGATTTCACGACCTTGAAGCCCGAATTCTTGTAAATGTCGTGCGCCGCTGTCATCGATTTGTGGCTATCCAGCACTGCATATTGGAAGCCCAAGGTTCTCGCCGTTTGCGTGAATGCATCGACCAATTGTTTACCGAGGTTGTGGCCGCGAAAAGTTGGCCGGACGTAAAGCCGTTTCAGTTCACAGCGGTTCTGATCCACAGGTTTCAGGGTCACGCAGCCGGCAGGCTGCCCGTCTACCGTTGCAAGCAAGTAACTCCCGCGTGGAGGGACGCAATCCCCGGGAATCGCCACCACTTCATCTTCCCACCCACGAAACGTCGGGTCTGCCTCACTGCCGGGAACCAGCGCAAAGAACCAGGAGAAATACTCGCGCACAAGCTCTTGCGCGCCAGCAATTTGAACGGGGTCGGCGACTTGAGTGATTGAGACCATGTTCTTGCGAGTTGATGGAGGAAGTCCGTGCAACTGTATGGCTGGTGACTCTGGCGAGCAAGCCAATGCTCTGACCGGTGGGTCTGCGTTGACGCTGTCGCCCAACGAAGGAGCCTGCGAACGGCCACAAACGCTGCAGAGCCAGCACTACGCCGAGCATCCTGATTCACGTTAACGGGCCGAAGCCCCCCCACCCTCGCGCCCGTCAGCCTATTTCCCCGCCCCGCCACCAGCGCCGGCCGCCCCTTCATCATCCACCGCCTTCTGCACCGCCAGGTAGAACGCCTCGCGCGCGGCGCTGGCGGACGGGTCGCGGGCACCGCCGCCCCAGTCGCCGTTGGAGGCAATCACCAGCTTGCGCTTGGGGTCGATGAAGATGCCCTGGCCGAAGATGCCGCGGGCGGTGAAGGCGCCGGTGTCGTAGGTCCACCATTGGTAGCCGTAGCCGCGCCCGCTCTGGCCGATGGGGGTGCGGCTGGTGGTGGCCTGCTCCAGCCAGCCTTCCGGCACGATGGGCTTGCCGCCCACCGTCGCGCCGTTCAGGATGAACTGGCCGAAGCGCGCAAAGTCGCGCGGCGCGGCCTGGATGCAGCAACCGCTGATCTCCTGCCCGGTCTTGCTCAGAATCCAGGTGGCCTTCTGTTCCATGCCGGCGGGCACCCAGATCTTTTCCGACAGATAGGTGGCCAACGGCTTCTTCGTGGCCCGATTGACCAGAATGCCCACCAGATTGGTCTCGCCGGTGCTGTAAAGCCAGCGCGTTCCGGCGGGCACCTCACGCGGGAGTTTGCGCATGTAGCTCACCAGCGCGTCCACCCCCTCCTCGGGTTTGTGGTTGTTGAACTGCGCCACGTCGGATTTCGGGTCGGCGTAATCCTCGTTCCACTTCACGCCCGAGGTCATGGTCAGCAACTGGCGGATGCTGACGTCGTCGTAGGCCGAGCCCTTCATCTCAGGGATGTAGTCGCTGACCTTGTCGTCCATGCTCCGGATGGAACCGTCGCGCAGTGCCGCACCCACCAGCGTCGATGTAATGGACTTGGCCACGGAGAAGCTGGTCCAGCGCCCTTTGCTGTCAAAGTCCAGCCCGTAGCGCTCCAGACGCAGCTTGCCATCGTGCAGCACGATCAGCGCGGCGCTGCGCTGGCCGGCCAGGTAAGCGTCCACGTCCAGCGGCAGCTTCAGCGGCGGCCCCGGCGGCAGGGCCGACGGCGCGTTGCCGGCCGGGATGTCGTGCCACTTGGCCAGCAGCGAGATGCGGTCCAGGGCGCGGAAGGCCGCGTCGCGCTGCGGCTGGCTCCAGAACAGCAGGTCTTTGTTGGTGGGGACCGTGGCAATCAGGCCCCGGGTTTCCTTGTCCAGGCTGTACCAGCCGGCCGTGCCGGCGATGGCCAACACGGCGAGCGTGCCAAGGGCGATTTTCTTGAGCTTCATTGGGATCTCCAGTGGGCTGTGGGCTGCGGATGCGCCACGAACGTGCCCGAACGCAGGAGATTCTGCGACATCCCGGCGCGTTTCTCCATCCGGGATAGCCCTTCGGCTGGGGCAAGGCGAGCCGCATAGGCCTGTTGCGCGGGCGGACGAGCACCAATCAGGCCTGCGCCACCCGCACCGCGCAGTACTTCAGCTCCGGAATCTTGCCGAACGGGTCCAGCGCGGCATTGGTCAGCAGGTTGGCGGCGGCTTCGACATAGGCGAAGGGGATGAATACCGTGCCCGGTGGCGTGCCGTCGTCCTGGCGCGCGGTCAGCACCACCTCGCCGCGTCGCGAGGCCACGCGCACCGCATCACCGGGCGCCAGACCCAGGCGGGCGAGGTCGTCGCCGTGCAGGCTGGCGGTGGCGGCAGGCTCCAGCGCATCGAGCACGCCGCTGCGCCGGGTCATGCTGCCGGTGTGCCAGTGCTCCAGCTGGCGGCCGGTGATGAGCACCATGGGGTACTCGGCGTCGGGCCGCTCGTTCGCGGGAATGATGTCGGCCGGCACCAGCTTCACGCGCCCGTCGGGCGTGGGGAAGTGGGCGTGAAAGACGATGGGCTGGCCGGGGTCTTCGGCGCTCAGGCAGGGGTAGGTGACGGCGCCTTCGCGCAGCAGGCGCGGCCAGGTGATGCCTTCGATGGCGGAGTGCATGGCCTGGCGCATTTCTTCAAATACAAGCTCCACGCCGTGATACCCAGCGCCGTCTGGTCTTGAATTGCTCTCGTCTTCATAGTTCCAATCGAGCCCGAAGCGCTGCGCCATCTGCTGGATGATCCACAGGTCGGCGCGCGCGTCGCCAGGCGGCGTCAAGGCCTGGTGCCCCAGCTGCACCGTGCGGTCGGTGTTGCTGACGGTGCCGGTCTTCTCGGGCCAGGCGCTGGCGGGCAGCACCACGTCGGCCAGCCACGCGGTCTCGGTCAGGAAGATGTCCTGCACGACGAGGTGCTCCAGGCTGGCCAGCGCATGGCGCGCGTGGTTCAGGTTGGGATCGCTCATGGCGGGGTTCTCGCCCATGATGTACATGCCGCGGATCTTGTGGGGATCGGCCTCGGGGGCGAGGATCTTGCCCATGATCTCGACCACGGTGTAGCCCGGCTGGTCGTCCAGCTTCTGGCCCCAGAAGGCTTCGAACCAGTCGTGGGCCTCGGTGTTGGTGACGCGCTGGTAGTTGGGGTACATCATGGGGATGAGCCCGGCGTCGCTGGCGCCCTGCACGTTGTTCTGGCCGCGCAGCGGGTGCAGGCCGGTGCCGGGGCGGCCGATCTGCCCGGTGATGCTTGAGAGCGCGATCAGGCAGCGCACGTTGTCGGTGCCGTGCACATGCTGGCTCACGCCCATGCCCCAGAGGATCATGGAGGCCTTGGCGGTGGCGTAGGCGCGTGCCACCTCGCGAATCGTCTCAGCCGCAATGCCGCAGATTGGCGCCATGGCCTCGGGGCTGTAGCCTTGCACGTTGGCCTTCAGCGCCTCGAACTCGTCCACGCGCTCACGGATGAAGGCCTCGTCGATCAGGCCCTCGGTGACGATGACGTGCAGCATCGCGTTGAGCAGGGCCACGTCGGTGTCTGCATGGAACTGCAGCACCCGCCAGGCGTGGCGGGCAATGTCGGTGCGCCGCGGGTCGGCCAGCACCAGCCGGGCACCCCGGCGCACAGCGTTCTTGATCCACGTGGCGCCCACCGGGTGGTTGGACGTGGGGTTGGAGCCGATGACGAGGATGAAATCGGCATGCTCCACGTCCCGCACCGGGTTGCTCACCGCGCCGGAGCCCACGCCTTCGAGCAGCGCGGCCACACTGGAGGCATGGCACAGGCGGGTGCAGTGGTCCACGTTGTTGCTGCCAAAGCCGGTGCGCACCAGCTTCTGGAACAGGTAGGCCTCTTCGTTGCTGCCCTTGGCGGAGCCGAAACCCGCCAGCGCCTTCTTGCCGTATGTGTCGCGCAAGGCGAAGAGCTTGCCCGCCGCGAAGTCCAATGCCTCGTCCCAGCTGGCCTCGCGGAAGACTTCGCTCCAGTGCAGGTCGCGGTGCAGGTGGTCGGGGTCCTTGGTCACGCCGGCCTTGCGGATCAGTGGCTTCGTCAGGCGCGCCGGGTGGTGCGCGTAATCGAAGCCGAAGCGGCCCTTGACGCAGAGGCGTCCGTCATTGGCCGGGCCGGGGCGGCCGTCCACCGCGACGATTTTTTCATCACGCACTTTGTAGGCGATCTGGCAGCCGATGCCGCAGAAGGGGCAAACCGAGTCCACCGAGCGGTCCACCTTTTGAGAGCCGCTCAGCGACTTGGGCATCAACGCACCGGTGGGGCAGGCCTGCACACACTCACCGCAAGCCACGCAGCTGCTGGCACCCATGGGGTCGGCCAGGTCGAACACCACCTGCGTGTGCGCGCCGCGAAACGCCAGGCCGATGACGTCGTTGCCCTGCGCTTCGCGGCAGGCGCGCTGACAGCGGTTGCACTGGATGCAGGCGTCGAGGTTGACCGCCATCGCGGGATGTGACAGGTCCGGCGCGGGCGACTCGCGTCGCAATGCGGTGAGCGCCGGGCGCACCCTGACGCCCAGTCGCGCAGCCCAGGCGCTGAGTTCGCCATGTTGGCCGGACTGCGGAGACGGCGCTGGCGCGCCGACGACCACCGGGCCGTCGTTCCATTTGTGGCCCCGCTCGGGCAGGTCGGCCAGCAGCAGCTCCAGCACCAGATCCTGGCTCTTGCGGGCGCGCGGGCTTTGCGCGCGGACCTTCTGACCCGGTGCCGGCGTGCGGCAGCAGCTGGGGGCCAGCGTGCGCTCGCCTTCGATCTCCACTACGCAGGCGCGGCAGTTGCCGTCGGGGCGCAGGCCGTCGCTGTGGCACAGGTGCGGAATCAGCACACCGTGCCGGCGCGCGGCGGACCAGATGGTTTCGCCGGGCTGGGCGGTGACGAGTTCGTCGTCCAGCTCGAAGGTGATGCCGGGGTCGTTGGCTGGGGCGCTCATGGGGCGCGCTCCGGTCGGGCGGTGGGCGCGGCCACCGGGGCGGCAGCGCCTTTGCCCTTGGGTTTGGGCAGGTCGCCGGGCCAGGGCGCTTCGCCCACCTCGTGGCGGAAGTATTTGTGGATGCAGCGGATCGGATTCGGCGCCGCCTGACCCAGCCCGCAGATGGAGGCCTCCCCCATCACGAGCGCCAGGTCGTCCAGCGTCTCGGAATCCCAGTGCTCGGCTTCCATGAGCCGCGCAGCCTTGGCCGTGCCCACGCGGCAGGGCGTGCACTGGCCACAGCTCTCGTCCGCCAGGAAACGCATCACGTTCAGTGCGGCGTCGCGCGCGCGGTCGTATTGGCTGAGGACGATGACGGCCGCCGAGCCGATGAAGCAGCCATAGGGCTGCAGGGTGTCGAAATCCAGCGGCACGTCGGCCAGGCTGGCGGGGAGAATGCCGCCGCTGGCGCCGCCGGGCAGGTAGGCATAGAGTTCGTGGCCCTCGGCCATGCCGCCGCAGTATTCGTCGATCAGTTCTCGCAGCGTGATGCCGGCGGGTGCGAGCTTCACACCGGGCTGCGCCACACGCCCGCTCACGCTGAACGAACGCAGGCCCTTGCGCCCGTGCCGGCCGTGATTGGCAAAGGAGTCGGGGCCCTTTTCCACGAGGTCGCGGACCCAGTACAGCGTCTCGAAGTTGTGCTCCAGCGTCGGCCGGCCGAACAGGCCCGTCTGCGCGATGTAGGGCGGGCGCATGCGCGGCTCGCCGCGCTTGCCCTCGATGCTTTCGATCATGGCCGACTCTTCGCCGCAGATGTAGGCCCCCGCGCCCCGGCGCAGCTCGATGTGAGGCAGCGGGCACGGCGGGTTGGCCTGCAGCGCGTCCAGCTCGCGCTGCAGCAGGCGGCGGCAGTCGTGGTATTCGTCGCGCAGGTAGAGGTAGACGGCCTCGGTGCCCACCACCTGCGCGGCGATCAGCACGCCTTCGAGAAAGCGGTGCGGGTCGCGCTCCAGGTAGAAACGGTCCTTGAAGGTGCCGGGCTCGCCTTCGTCGATGTTGACGGCCATCAGGCGCGGGGAGGGCTGCTCGCGCACGATGCGCCACTTGCGCCCTGCCGGGAAACCTGCGCCGCCCAAGCCGCGCAGGCCGGCGTGCTCCAACGCCTGGATCACCGATTCGGGGTCGTGCTCGCCGTTCACCACGGCCGCGGCCAGGCTGTAGCCGCCGGCGGCGCGGTAGGCGTCGTACGCTATCGTTTCAATAGCTGTCAATGACCATTCTGCGCTGGGATCATGGCTAATTTTTTCAATTTTCTCAGTGGAAAGCCCTTCGGAGGTGCCCGGCAGGACGTCCGGATCCCCCAGCGCCTTCACCGCGGCCACCACGGCCGCCGGCGTGGCGTGCGGCACGGCCTGCTGACCGGCCAGCACGGCGGGCGCCTGTTCGCAGCGGCCGATGCACGGCGCCTCGACCACCCGCACGTCGGCGCCCAGCAGCGCCGGCAGGCGCGCCAGCAGCTCGCGCGCGCCGGCCATCTCGCAGCTCAGGCCCACGCACACGCGCACGGTGAGTGCGGGGGCGGTGGCGCCATCCTTCAGGATCTGAAAGTGGTGGTAGAAGCTGGCCACCTCGAACACTTCCACCATGGGCAGGCGCATCTCGGCCGCCAGGGCCACGAGGTGGCGCTCGAACAGGCCGTGGAACCCGTCGTTGAGGCGGTGCAGGTGCTCGATCAGCAGGTCGCGCCGGTGGCCACCCTCGGGTGGCGCGCCAATGAGCACGCGCACCTCGCGCAAGGCCGCCTCGTCACTCTGGCGCCCCTTGAGTGTGGCGCGGGCACGCCCGAGCGGGCGCAGAGGCTGCTCGACGAGGGGGATGGTGGGTGCGGTCATGGCGACATGCCTCGCCGAGGGGCATGCACCGCCCGGGTTGGCCGGGCCACATGCCCCGCGACGGGGTCAGTAAGTTTCGAGGTGCAGGCGCCCTTCGCGCTTGAGCGCCTGGCCGATCGCTTCCCAGTTCAGGCCGGCATTGCGGGCCACATCATGCAGCGCCATCACGACGCCCTCCTCCATGGCCTTCAGACCGCAGACGTAGAAATAGGCGTTGGGGTCTTGCAGCAGCGGCGCCAGGTCGGCAGCGCGCTCGCGCATCACGTCCTGCACATAGCGCTTGGGACTTCCCGGCGTGCGCGAGAAGGCGAAGTTGATGTCGATGAAGTCCTTCGGCAGGCTCTGCAGCGGCCCGAAGTACGGCAGCTCTGACTGGGTCCGCGCGCCAAAGAACAGCATCAGCTTGCCGCTCTCGAATTTGCCGCTGGCACGCAGGCGGCGGCGCCACTCGGTCATGGCGCGCATGGGCGCGCTGCCGGTGCCCGTGCAGATCATCACGATGTGGCTGCGCGGGTGGTTGGGCATCAGGAAGCTCGCGCCAAACGGGCCGATCACCTGCACCTTGTCGCCGACCTTCAGGTCGCACAAGTAGTTGGAGCCGACGCCGCGCACCGGCTGTCCCTGGTGGTCTTCCAGCACGCGTTTGACGGTCAGCGAAAGGTTGTTGTAGCCCGGGCGCTCACCGTTGCGCGGGCTGGCAATCGAATACTGGCGCGCATGGTGCATGCGACCTTCGGCATCGATGCCCGGCGGGATGATGCCGATCGACTGGCCCTCCAGCACCGGGAAGGGCATGCTTCCGAAGTCCAGCACGATGTGGTGCGTGTCGTACTCCTTGCCGACCTCGGTGACGCGCACGTTGCCAGCCACCGTGGCGGTGACAGTCTTCTCGGCCGCCTTGGGCCCGTAGAGGTTGGTGTAGGCATGCGCCGCAGACCAGGGCGGCAGCAGGGTGCCGTACTGCGCAGAGTTGAAGGCGGTCTGGCCAGTGGGGTCGGCCACGGGCGCCAGGGCCTCGGCGGCCGGCGCAGCCGCCGCCGCGTCGTCACCCGCTTCGCCCGCGAGCGCAGCGAGCTCGGCCACGGACAGTTCGGCCGGCAGTTCGTCCCAGCCCAATTGTTCTTCAAGGGAGTAAGCCCTGGCGCGCGGCACCTTGCGGTAGTTGTCGATGGAGCCGGTAGGGCACGGCGAGATGCAGTCGTTGCACCAGTTGCATTTGCTCACGTCCACCACGTAGTTGCGCGAATCGTGCGTGATCGCGCTGACCGGGCAAATGGACTCGCAGGTGTTGCAACGGATGCAGATTTCAGGGTCGATCAGGTGCTGCTTGATGACGGCCTCGGTCATGTTATGCCTCTCATTTCTTGGGACTACTTTACTGCAGGATCGGTTGGCTGGGTGGACGGATCAGGCGGCTGGGGCGTACTGCTTCGTTCGTGTCCCCCGGCCTTCGGCCTCCTCCTTGACCTCACTGCGCAGCACACCCCAACCACCTGATCCTGCGCCGCGTATTGATGGACCTGCAATCCATCACGTTCGCAGCTGCAGGGTGTGGGCGTGTGCCAGAGCGAAGTCAAGGAGGAGACCTGAGGCGCATGCCTCAGGTCGGGGGACATGAGCGGCGGCACACGCCCACACCCTGCAGCGGAATCAGGGCACGCTACCGATCAAAGCTCGTGGACAACCGGCCGTTCAGTTGAAACGCACGTAGTCAAAATCCACCGGCTGGCGGTTGATGCCCATGACCGGCGGCGCGATCCAGTTGGCAAACTTGCCCGGCTCGACCACGCGGCCCATCAGGCTGGCGACGTAGGCGCGGTCTGCACTGGATGGCAGCCACTCGTCGACCTTGGCGTTCCACTCCTGCTCGGAGACCACACGGCCATCCGGCGCCACCTTGACACCGGCCAGGGTGCCGATGCTGCGGTGGAACGCCTTGTGCGGCACAGTCAGCTTGAACGGAATGCCGGCCTTTTCGATCAGGCGGTTCCAGCGGTCCACGCCGCCGACGGAGTCCTTGATGTAGTCGTCGCGCAGCACTTCGTTCAGGGCATTGAGCATCGGCACGTCCTTCTCCACCAGCTGGCCGTTCACGACGTCCAGGATCTTGTAGGTGTTGCCCTTGAGCACATGGTCGTCGGTGCGCTTGCCCTCTTCATATCGGCCTTTGAGGCCCGAGCTGTAGAACGCGGCGGCGTTGCTCGACTGGTCGGCGCCGAACAGGTCGATCGTCACCGAGAAGTGGAAGTTGATGTAGCGCTGGATCGTCGCCAGATCGATCACGCCGGCGGCGCGCAGCTTGTTCACGTCGTCGGTCTTGAGCTCGTTCATCGCCGCGCAGGTGCGGCTGATGACGCGGCCCACGCCGGATTCGCCGACGAACATGTGGTGCGCCTCCTCGGTCAGCATGAACTTCGTGGTGCGGGCCAGCGGGTCGAAGCTGCTCTCGGCCAGCGCGCAGAGCTGGAACTTGCCGTCGCGGTCGGTGAAGTAAGTGAACATGAAGAAGCTCAGCCAGTCCGGCGTCTTCTCGTTGAAGGCTTGCAGGATGCGCGGGTTGTCTTCGTTGCCGCTGCGGCGCTCCAGCAACGCTTCGGCCTCCTCACGGCCGTCACGGCCGAAGTACTTGTGCAGCAGGTAGACCATGGCCCACAGGTGGCGGCCCTCTTCCACGTTCACCTGGAACAGGTTGCGCAGGTCGTACTGGCTGGGGCAGGTCAGGCCCAGGTGGCGCTGCTGCTCGACGGAGGCGGGTTCTGTGTCGCCCTGGGTCACGATGATGCGGCGCAGGTTGGCGCGGTGTTCGCCGGGCACGTCCTGCCAGGCGGCCTCGCCCTTGTGGTCGCCGAAATGAATCTTGCGGTCCGTCTCGCCCGGATTCAGAAAAATGCCCCAGCGGTAGTCGGGCATCTTCACGTGGCCGAACTGAGCCCAGCCCTGCGGGTCCACGCTGACGGCGGTGCGCAGGTAGACGTCGAAGTTCTGCGAGCCGTCCGGGCCCATGTCGCCCCACCATTGCAGGTAGTTCGGCTGCCACTGCTCGAGCGCGCGCTGCAGGGTGCGGTCTTCGCTCAGGTTGACGTTGTTGGGGATCTTCTCGCTGTAGTTGATGGTGCTCATGGGGCTTCCTGGTCGGTTGAGGTGTTGACGATCAACGGTGGACTCCAGTTCGGTTGCCGCCGGCTCCACCGGGAAACCTGCGGCACAACAGTTGAATCAGACCCGGTTCATGTCAAAGGCGACCTTCTCGCCCTTGCCGTAAACCTTGAGCGCGCCCTTTTCGCCCACCGCGTTGGGGCGCTGGAAGATCCAGTTCTGCCAGGCGGTCAGGCGGCCGAAGATGCGAGTGGCCATGTTTTCCTTCTGGCTGAAGCGCAGGTTGGCCTCCAGGCCGGTCAGCGCGTCCGGCGACATTGCCGCGCGCTCCTCCAGCACCAGGCGCACTTCGTCGGCCCAGTCGATGTCATCCGGTGCGGCCGTCACCAGGCCCAGGGCCAGCGCGGCGTCGCCATCCAGCGCCTGGCCGATGGCGCCGCGGGCGGCTTCCAGCGGTGCAGCTTCTTCGTAGAAGCGGCGCTGCAGGCGGGACTGGTCGTTGACCATCGGGAAGAATCCGAAGTTCATCTCACTCAGCGTCAAGCGGGGCGCCTTTTCGGTGTCGTCCGGCAGGACCAGCATGTAGGCGCGGTCGGCGCAGAAGGCGAGTTCAGCCAGCGTGCCAGCGAAGCAGGAGCCTTCTTCGATCAGCGCGAACAGGCTGCGCGAGGACACATCCAGGCGGGCCAGCGTGCGGCGCAGCAGGCCGATGGTTTCACGCACCAGCCAGTGGTCCTTGTTGGCCAGCAGCACGGCGTCGGAGGCCAGCACGGCGGCGGCATCGCCGCTGGTCTTGAGCAGCCAGGTGCCCATTTCCAGCTCGTTGGTGCGCATGTGCAGGATGGCGTCGTCGAGTTCGCGCGCCATCTGCAGCGGCCACCAGGCGGCACCGGCGGCCTCGATGCCGGCAATGTCGGCGGGCTGGGCACCCGCGGGGGCCTGCACCGTGAAGGTGGCCGAGCGCCGGGCCCGGTCGATCTCGACCGTGACGTGCTCGTAGGCCACGCGGTCGCCGTCCAGCGTGCGCGCCAATGGGGTCAGCGCAACGCCTTTGCCGTTGGCCGGGCGGTCGCTCTGCGCCGCGAACTTCTCGGCGCGCTCGCGCACCACCTGCTGAAACTGCTGCGGCTTGGCAATGGCATCGACCAGGCGCCAGTCCACGGCGCGCTGGCCGCGCACGCCTTCGGACGTGGTGCAGAAGATGTCGGCCAGGTCATGGCGCACATGGCGCTTGTCGGTGACGCGGGTCAGGCCGCCGGTGCCCGGCAGCACACCCAGCAGCGGCACCTCGGGCAACGAAACAGCGGAGGAGCGGTCGTCGACCAGCACGATGTCGTCGCAGGCCAGGGCCAGTTCGTAGCCGCCGCCGGCGCAGGCGCCATTGACCGCCGCGATGAACTTCAGGCCGGAATGGCGGCTGGAGTCCTCGATGCCGTTGCGGGTTTCATTCGTGAATTTGCAGAAGTTGACCTTCCAGGCGTGGCTGGACAGGCCCAGCATGAAAATGTTGGCGCCCGAGCAGAAGGTGCGGTCACGCGCGCTGGTGACCACCACGGTGCGCACTTCGGGGTGCTCGAAGCGGATGCGGTTCAGGGCGTCATACAGCTCGATGTCGACACCGAGGTCGTACGAGTTGAGCTTGAGCTTGTAGCCGGGGCGGATGCCGCCGTCTTCGGAAATGTCGATGAACAGGGTCGCGATGGCGCCCTCGAAGGCCAGCTTGATGTGCTTGTACTGGGACGGGCTGGTCTGGTATTCAACGATCGGGTTCGACGACATGGCGGGCTCCTGACGGGAAAGGTTGGGAAGAAGTGGGGACTCAATCAGTGCAGCGGGCTGCAGTGATATGAATAATAATGCATGTCCTTTCGCCTGTCAAATGCATTTTTATGCATCTTCCAGTTTTATTCGCCGGGCCGCGTCAGGCGGGCAGCGCCAGTTCCTTGCGCACTTGGGCTCGCAGGGCGGCAAAGCAGTCGTCCAGCGCGTACTGGCTGGTGTTGAAGGCCAGATCGGCTTTGGAATAAAAGGCCGATCGCCCTTCCAGGATGCGGTTCAGGTCTTCCATCGCCTCCTTGTTGCCGGCCATGGGGCGCAGGTCACCCTGCGCGGCGACGCGGGACATGTGGTCGGCCGGATCGGCCTGCAGCCAGACGGTGAAGCAGTGCGACAGCATGAGGTTGAAGTTGGCGGAATCCGACACCAGCCCGCCCGGCGTGGCGATCACCACCTCGGGGTAGATCTGGATCGCTTCTTCGAGTGCCCGTCGCTCGTAACGACGGTAGGCGTGCGCGCCGTAGAGGTTGTGGATCTCGCTGATGCCACATCCGGCAAATTTCTCGATCTCGCGGCTCAGTTCGATGAAGGCGTAGCCCAGGTCATCGGCCAGGCGCTTGCCCAGCGTGCTCTTGCCCGCACCGCGCAAACCGATCAGGGCAATGCGGGCATGGCGCGCCCGCGCATCGCCGCCGGCGCCCAGCAGTTCGGCCAATGCCTGGCGGGCCCGGCGCAGGTCGGCTTCGCTGCGGTGCTCCAGCAATTCGCGGATCAGCAACCACTCGGGCGAGGAGGTGGTGATGTCGCCCAGCAATTCGGCCAGCGTGCAGTGCAGCGCCTGCGCCACCTGCAGCAGCACCAGGATGGAGGCATTGCCGGTGCCGTATTCGAGGTTGGCCAGGTGGCGCTCCGAGACGTCCGCCGCTCGCGCCACCGCCTTGCGGGTCATGCCCTGACGCGAACGCAGGGTGCGCACCCGCTCGCCCAGTGCCACCAGAAAGGGGTTGCGCGGCTCGCCCACGGCCATGGCCGGATCGGCCTGCGCTTCGGCCGCCACTTCACCCTGATCAATCCACTCTGTTGTCATCTCGCATGCACTCCAGCCACCTTGGCGACCGGGAAAACCCCGGGGCTCGCATTCACTTGTTGTGCTTGACATGCACTTTAATGCATATTATCGTAAGACGCACAATAATGCATTTATACAAGGAAGTCAGGCGCCTGGGGCTGCTCTGATTGAATTATTTGACCTGTTCATGCCCGCTGAGCATGCATGCAGCCCGCTCAGCCGCCTGTTGAAACGCACCGGAACCCACACCATGCACGCCAATGTCCTGCCACCGCCCGCCCGGTTCAACTTCGCCCGGCACCTGATCGACCTCAACGCGGCCCGCAGCGCCAAAACCGCGCTGACCGATGACCTGGGCAGCCTGTGCTACGGCGAGCTGGCCGAGCAGGTGCAGCGCATGGCCGCCGGCCTGCAGTCCCTGGGCCTGCGCCGTGAGGACCGGGTGTTCCTGCTCATGCACGACAGCTGCGACTGGGTGGTGGCCTTTCTCGGCGCCCTGTACGCCGGCGTCGTGCCAGTGGCACTCAATACCTTGCTGACCGCAGAGGACTACGCCTTCATGCTGGACCACAGCCGCGCCCAGGCTGCGTTGGTGTCAGGCGCGTTGCTCCCCACCCTGCAGGCCGCCATGTCGCAGGGGCCGCACGAACTCAAGGCCTTGGTCGTTTCCCGCCCTGCCGCGGCGCTGCCCGAAGGCGCGGTGGATTTCGCGGCTCTGGTCAGCGGCCACCCGCCACTGGCAAAACCCGTCGACACCCTGGCTGATGAGGCGGCTTTTTGGCTCTATTCCTCAGGCTCCACCGGCAAGCCCAAGGGCACGGTCCACACCCAGGGCAATCTGTACTGGACCGCCGAGCTGTACGGGCGCCACGTGCTGGGCCTGCGCGAGTCCGACGTGGTGTTTTCGGCGGCCAAGCTGTTCTTCGCCTACGGCCTGGGCAATGCGCTGACCTTTCCCCTGAGCGTGGGCGCCAGCGTGCTGCTGATGGCCGAGCGGCCGACACCGCAGGCCACTTTCAAACGTCTGACGGAAAACCAACCCACGGTGTTCTACGGCGCGCCCACGGGCTACGGCGGCATGCTGGCCTCGCCCGATCTGCCCGCGAAATCCCAGGTCCGCCTGCGTCTGTGCTCGTCCGCCGGCGAGGCGCTGCCGCGCGACATCGGCGAGCGCTGGACCCGCCACTTCGGCTGCGAGATCATCGATGGCATCGGCTCCACTGAGATGCTGCACGTCTTCCTGTCCAACCGGCCGGGCGACGTGCGCTATGGCACCACCGGCAAGCCCGTGCCCGGCTACGAGATCGAGCTGCGCGACGAAAACCACGCGGTGGTGACCCACCCCAACCAGATCGGCGACCTGTACGTCAAGGGCCCGAGCTCGGCGCTGATGTACTGGAACAACCGTGACAAGTCCCGCGACACCTTCCAGGGCGAATGGACCAAAAGCGGCGACAAGTACACGCGCGACGCCGACGGCTACTACACCTACGCCGGGCGCAATGACGACATGCTCAAGGTCAGCGGCATCTACGTCTCGCCGTTCGAGGTCGAAGCCACGGTGATGCAGCACCCGGCCGTGCTGGAATGCGCGGTGGTCGGCAAGCAGGACACCGACGGCCTGATCAAGACCAAGGCCTTCATTGTCCTGAAAGCCGGCCAGTCGCTGACCGAGGCCGAGGTCAAGGCCTTCGTGAAAGAACACCTCGCGCCGTACAAATACCCGCGCTTCATCGAGTTCGTCAGCGAATTGCCGAAGACGGCGACGGGCAAGATTCAGCGGTTCAGGTTGCGGGAGAAGGAAGCGGCCGGCCTTTGAGCCCGAGCGGCCGGGCGGGCAGCCGCTGCGGGAGGAAATTGAGATTCTTGGGAGTATTCCCAGCGTGGGATGGTCCTGGATTGCTACTTTTATTTAAGTAGTCTGGCCGGGTTTTGATACAAGCTGGGTCTCGCCCCGGCGGGCGACCTACTTGTCTTTTGCTTCGCCAAAAGAAAGTAGGCAAAGAAAAGGCGAGCCGGATGCGTCGTCCCTTCGCTGCGCTACGGGCATGCTGCGTTGCTCGATTTGTGCGGGGGCTGGCTAAACTCGCTTCGCTCAGACAACGCCAGCCCTGATCCGCCCATATCTGCGCTACTCGCCTCCGCATAATGGCGTGGGAAGAAAACCGGGTGCCGCAGCGCGCCTGTACCGGGCGGATTTCTCACGACGCGACTTTGGAGGCGCTGGCCCTAGAAGCCGCGCGAGCCGGTGTCCGGCTGGCTTTTTGGCTGCTGGATGTCAGGATGTCCGGATGTTCCTCCCCATGCCGTTGCGGCCGGGCTGAGCAGCGCAGAAGCCGGCGGATCAAGAGGCTCAGATGTCTGAGGGCCAAAGGCCCGAGTTTCTGAGCCTCCCGCCGGTTTCGAGCAGCGCAAGGCACCGCGCAGCGGACCGGACGCCCGGCTCGCCTTTCTTTTGCTTACTTTTGGTGTTTGCGTAACTTTGCTGCGCAAAGTGAGCAAACCCCGCGCGTGCAGCGCGCCTTTGGCCAACAAAGAAAACCCGCATGGCGGGTTTCGCCAAAAGTGAGTCGGCCGCCGGGCCGAGACCCGGCCACCGGCCTCAAGAAAAACTAAAAATGGATAGCAAACAACGACCATCCCACGCTGGGAAGAGGCCAAATTCCCTTAGAAATCAGTCTCCAACCCTTACGTATCCTTCGAAATCTTGATCGCCGGAAACTTCGAAGAAAAATCTTTGGCCTTGGCGGCGATCTTGATGGCCACCTGGCGCGCCACGGCCTTGTAAATGCCGGCCACCTCGCCGTCAGGGTCCGCCACCACCGTGGGCTTGCCACTGTCGGCCTGCAGACGGATCTGGATGTCCAGCGGCAGCGCGCCCAGGTAGTCCATGCTGTATTCCGCCGCCATCTTCTTGCCGCCTTCCGCGCCGAAGATGTGCTCCACGTGGCCGCACTGGCTGCACACGTGCACGGCCATGTTCTCCACGATGCCCAGGATCGGCACGCCGACCTTCTCGAACATCTTGATGCCCTTGCGGGCGTCCAGCAGCGCGATGTCCTGGGGGGTGGTCACGATCACGGCGCCGGTCATGGGCACGCGCTGGGAGAGCGTGAGCTGGATATCGCCGGTGCCGGGGGGCATGTCGACGATGAGATAGTCCAGGTCTTTCCAGTTGGTCTGGCGCAGCAGCTGCTCCAGCGCCTGAGTGGCCATGGGACCGCGCCAGATCATGGCCTCATCCTTGTCGACGAGGAATCCGATCGACATCACCTGCACGCCGTGGTTCTCCAGCGGTTCCATGGTCTGGCCGTCGGACGACTCGGGGCGCCCTTCGATGCCCATCATCATGGGCTGGCTGGGGCCGTAGATGTCCGCGTCGAGCAAGCCGACCGAGGCCCCCTCGGCCGCCAGGGCCAACGCCAGGTTCACCGCCGTCGTGCTCTTGCCCACGCCGCCCTTGCCGGAAGCGACCGCAATGATGTTCTTGACCTGCGGCAGCAGGGCCACGCCGCGCTGGGCGGCATGGGCCACGATCTTCTGGGTGACGTTGGCCGACACGTTCTCCACGCCGGCGACGCCTTTGGCTGCGGCGATCAAGGCCCGGCGAAGCGCCGGGATCTGGCTCTTGGCCGGATAGCCAAGCTCCACGTCGAAGGCGACATCTCCGCCCGAGACCTGAAGGTTCTTGAGTGCCTTGGTCGTGACGAAATCGGTGCCGGTGTTGGGATCGACGACGGTTTGCAGGGCTTGCAGCAGTTGGTCTGGTGTGGCCATTCAGGGATCTTTCGGAGAAACGAGGGAAGTGGCGCGCAGTTTAGCCACAACTTATAAAATCCGGGATTCCCCTAGAAAAAAGCACGCAATGTCCCCCACGCCCCCGAAGCCCGCCGCACGGCAGCTTTTCGTCACTACCGCGCTGCCGTACGCCAACGGCAATTTCCACATCGGCCACATCATGGAATACATCCAGGCCGACATCTGGGTGCGGTTCCAGCGCATGCAGGGCCATACGGTGTTTTTCGTCTGCGCCGACGATGCGCACGGCGCGCCGATCATGATTGCCGCCGAAAAGGCCGGCAAGACACCTCAGCAGTTCGTGGCCGACATCGCCGCCGGCCGCAAGCCCTACCTGGACGGGTTCCATATTGCCTTTGACAACTGGCATTCCACCGACGGAGTGGAAAACCATGAACTGGCCCGGGCCATCTACCGCGACCTGAAGGCCGCAGGACTCATCGCCACCAAGACCATCGAGCAGTTCTTCGACCCCGAAAAGAACATGTTCCTGCCCGATCGCTTCATCAAGGGGGAATGCCCCAAGTGCGGCGCCAAGGACCAGTATGGCGACAACTGCGAGAACTGTGGGGCGGTCTATGCCCCGACGGAACTCAAAAACCCCTACTCGGCGCTCAGCGGCGTGACGCCGCAGCTGCGCCACTCGGAGCACTATTTCTTCAAGCTGTCCGATCCGCGCTGTGTGGCATTCCTGGAGCAGTGGACGCAGGGCAGCGGCCACCTGCAGACCGAGGTCTACAACAAGATCAAGGAGTGGCTGCTGCCGACCGAGAACGCCGACGGCGTGGTCGGCCACGGAATGGCCGATTGGGACATCAGCCGCGACGCGCCCTACTTCGGCATCGAGATTCCCGATGCGCCGGGCAAGTACTTCTACGTCTGGCTGGACGCGCCGATCGGCTACCTGGCCTCGCTGAAGAACCTCTTCGGCAAGATCGGCCTGGACTACGAAGCCTTCATGGCCGACCCCGCCACCGAGCAGTACCACTTCATCGGCAAGGACATCGTCACCTTCCACACGCTGTTCTGGCCGGCTCTTTTGCACTTCAGCGGCCGCAAGACGCCCAATTCGGTCTTCGTGCACGGCTTCCTGACCATCAATGCGGAAAAAATGAGCAAAAGCCGCGGCACCGGGCTGGATCCGCTGAAGTACCTGGCGCTCGGCATGAACCCCGAGTGGCTGCGCTACTACATTGCCGCCAAGCTCAACAGCCGCAACGAGGATGTGGAGTTCAGTCCCGAGGATTTCATGGCGCGCGTCAACGCCGACCTGGTGGGCAAGTACATCAACATTGCCTCGCGCTCGGCCGGCTTCATCAGCAAGCGTTTCGGCGGCCTGCTCGGCGAGGTGTCGGCCGACGGCGATGCCTTGCTGGAGCACCTGCACGACGCCTTGCCGGCGATTGCCGAGCTCTATGCCGAACGCGAGTACGGCAAGGCGCTGCGTGAGACCATGTTGCTGGCTGACCGCGTGAACGCCTACGTGGACCAGAACAAGCCCTGGGAGCTGGCCAAGCAGTCCGGGATGGAGGTGCGCCTGCACGACGTCTGCACCACCTGCATCCAGGCCTTCCGGCTGCTGACGACCTGCCTGAAGCCGGTCCTGCCGGCGCTGGCCGCTCAGGTCGAGGCGTTTCTGAATGTGGCGCCGCTGACGTTTGATTCGGCCACGCAACGCCTGCCCGCCGGCCACGCCATCGGCGAATACAAACACCTGATGCAGCGCGTGGAGCAGAAGCAGCTGGACGCGCTCTTCGAGGCACCCCCTGCGCCGGAGCCCGAAAAGATCCTGCCGGGCGGCGAGGAAATCGCGCCCGTCATCTCCATCGACGACTTCGCGAAGATCGACCTTCGCATCGCCCGGATCGTCGCGTGCGAGGCGGTGGAGGGCTCGACCAAGCTGTTGCGCCTGACGCTGGACGTCGGCGAGGGTCGCACCCGCAACGTGTTCTCGGGTATCGCCAGCGCCTACAAGCCCGAGGAGTTGGTCGGCAAGCTCACCGTGATGGTGGCCAATCTGGCGCCGCGCAAGATGAAGTTCGGTGTCAGTGAAGGCATGGTGCTGGCCGCCAGCCATGCCGACGAAAAAACCGCCCCTGGCATCTACGTGCTCAACCCTTGGCCGGGAGCCCAGCCCGGGATGCGGGTGCACTGAACGGCGGCGCGATCCGGATCACCCGTTGCGGTGCCCGTGCAATCTCGTTGAGCAGCGCGCCGAGTCCATCCAGCAGCCGGTCGCCGTGGCCCGCGGTCTGTGCTGTCAGGCTCAGCGCGATGTGGAAGCGGATCGTGACCTCCGGCGGTAGGCGCTTCGAGTAGGCCAATCCCCGTGCAACGACCCGGGCCGCCTCCTGCATCGCCTTTTCTTCGGTCAGGGGCCGCTCCAAGATCAGCACGAAATCGCCGTCCTTCAGCCGCCCGGTGGTGTCGCCCTCGCGGGTGATCAACGCCAGGCAAGAGGCCGCATGCAAGGTGGCGCCGGCCATGATCTGGATGCCGTGGGCGTTGAAAATGTCCCTGAGGTTGCCCACCCGCACCCGCATCACGCAGGCACTGCCCGGCTGCAGCGCCAGCCGCTCCACCAGATGGTCGACGCGCTCGCGGGTGACCCGGTCGTTGGCCAGCCCGGTGACCGGATCGCGGGTCTGCAGCGCAGCGCGCCTCACCAACGCATCGCGCCGGTCGCGGCTGCGCAGGTACAGGCCGATCATCAGCAGCGGAATCTCGACCGCGGCGCCCAGTTGCGCCCCGTACTGGGTGACCGTGTTCATCGGCAACACGCCGAGATTGCGCATGGCCGTGAAGATCGCCCCGGCAAACAAGGCCGACAGCCCGGCCACGAGCCACCAGCCATGGACCGACCGGAACCGGGCATGCCAGACCAACGTGCCGACCAGCAGCGGAATGCCCGCCAGAAAAAAGTAGTTGGCCAGCCGGAACACCGGGTCGCGCCCCAGCGTGCCGAACGAGATCGCGAGGATCACCGCCACGGCGGCATAAGCCCACAGCAGCCAGCCCAGCCAGGGCCGCGGCGGCGGAGACACCACGGTGCGCACAAACCAGGCAGCCGCCGCCAGGCTCAACATCGGCAGCACCGTGGCCGAGGCATCGTTCCAGCGCGGGCTGTCCGGCCAGAAAAACAGGCCGGAGACGCCGGTGAGCGTGCTCTGCGTCAACGCCAGTGTCAGCACATGGAAGGCGTAGACCGCGTGCACCGGCTCCCGCAGGGTGTAAGCATTGGTCGCAGCCAGGATCACCACCAGCGCCACCAGCCCGAGATACATGCCCAGCACCAGCACCAGGCGTTGATGGCGGGCATCGAACGCCGCTCGCTCCTCGATGCGCCAGGGGAAGGTCACCGGATGCGAGTTCTGGACCCGCAGCAGCAGCGCGCGTCCGGCTCCGTCTGCCGCTTCAAGCGGCATGGCTGGAAACAGGTGAGGCACGGCCCAGTTCGCCACGGGCAGGTCATCGCCTGCGGCGAGCACCCGCCAGGGCGTGCCGCCGCTGCCCGCCTCGTACAGGCGCAACGAGTTCAGGCCCGGGTACGGAATCAGCAGCACGGAGGACGCCCTTTGCTGTGCGGGCACGTCCAGCAGAAACCACACTGCCGTCGAACCGCTGGTGGGATAAAAGACCTTCGGGGAATAGTTCTGGCCCGCTCCTGCGCGCAGACGATTCAGGGCTTCATCCGGCCCCATCTGTCCCGAAGGGTCGACCAGGACCTGTCCGGTGAGCGTGTCGCCGGAATCCCAGAGGCGACCCTCCGCGCTGGCAGGCGCCGCCAGACCCGCCAGCATCAGCAACACCAGACACAAGCGCAGGATGTTCACACTCGTTGACCTCTGATTTTTTGTCGACTGTAGCAGTCTCCCTGGCGAGGACAGGCTGATATCGATTCGGCGATCCCACCCGTTGCCACGCGACCGAGCAGTCAGGGCGAGGCCTAGAATCAAGGCTCGCCACCGTGTGTGCCGGCCCCCCGGCCCAGCAGAAATGGCGGCTCCGACCCATGCTTTTTCCCCATCCCGCCCATCACCCCCATTGGTGGACCGACAGCCACCGATCCGCCCAGGTCAACTTGCGGCTCGGAGCCAGCCTCAGCTTTGTTGCCGGTGCCATCAACGCCGGTGGTTTTCTGGCCGTCGGGCAATACACGTCACACATGACGGGCATGCTGTCGTCGATCACGGACCATCTCGCCTTGGGCGAACTCCGGCTGGCACTGGCGGGGCTGGTGGCCTTGCTGGCTTTCGTCGGCGGGGCCGTCACCACCGCGTGGATGGTCAACTGGAGCCTGCGGCGGCAATTGCGCAGCGCCTTCGCCCGCCCTCTCGTCGTCGAAGCAGGACTGTTGCTGGTCTTCGGGTTGTTCGGGGCGGCAATCAACCTGTCATCGGGCCTCTTCATTCCCCTGACCGTGCTGCTGCTGTGCTTCATCATGGGTCTGCAGAACGCACTGATCACCAAGATATCGAATGCGGAGATCCGCACCACCCATGTCACCGGCCTGGTGACCGATATCGGCATCGAATTGGGCAAGCTGCTGTATTTCAACGGGGCGGATGCCCCGACCAAGATTGTGGCAAACCGCCGAAAGCTGCGCATTCACCTCACGTTGGTGGGCTGCTTCTTCATTGGGGGCGTGGTCGGTGCCGTGGGCTTCAAGACCTGGGGCTACGTCACGAGCGTGCCCCTGGCTCTGTTGTTGGCCGTGTTGTTCTGGGGTCCGGTTCTGCACGACATCCGATCGGGTCGCATCGCCCCGCGTCTGCCTCAGACGTACCGTTGACCCAACAGGGAGACGCGCGCCGACCAATTCAGCGGCATTGCGGTTGAAACCGTTGGGAGCAAAATCACCCTCCACCCTGGATCTGAAAACCGCGCATGCATTGGCCCTCCCTTGACTTCAAACCGCGCCTGCTGACCTC